>CACYNZ010000012.1 GCA_902775835.1 uncultured Eubacteriales bacterium
ATGCCCGCTTCCACTGCCACTATATCGCAAAAAGATGAACAGGGTATGAATAAACTGCCCGGAGGCGGCATAAGGGATGAAAATGCCCGCTCCGGCAGGGATTGGAATCAAAGAATCGAATCTTTTGATGATTCCGTCATATTTTCTGAACATGTGCAGGATGGAACGGAGATGGACCTGCCGGACGTGACGGAAGCCCAAGACGGCGAATGAAACAAGAGAACGGAGCGTAAAATATCGATATGGCGCATGATGTAAATTCCGGGGCAGGGGCCCCTGAGAGCATGGAATCTTCAGAAAAGAAAAGACTGGATCTGACCAGGAAAACGGAAAAGGCAAAGAGGAAAGCCGAAAAAAAAGCGGCACGGGCCGCCAGACGGGAACGGTTCAGGAAAATCAATGAGCCGCCGAGACGTTCGGTCCTGGAGGAAATCGGAAACTCTGTCACGCATGGAATCGGGGCTGCTCTGGCGATCTGCGGAACCATCATTCTGCTCGTGCGTTCGCGCAGTGGACTGCATACTGCGGCTGCACTGATCTATGGACTCTGCATGATTGTTCTGTTTCTCATGAGCTGTCTTTATCATGCTTTCCGGGGCGGGTCCACAGTGAAGCGGGTTTTTCGGAGATTTGATTATTCATCTATCTATCTGCTCATTGGCGGTACATTCACGCCTATTTTTCTGCTGTTTCTGGATAAGCCCATAGGTCTGTACCTGTGCATTGGCATGTGGGCATTCATAGCGACGGGCATCAGTCTGGTGGGCGTTTTCGGACCGGTGCGTCTGAAAGTGCTGCATACGGCCATGTACATTGTGCTTGGCTGGAGCGCTCTGCTTTTTGCGCCGAAAATGATCCGCGAGGTTCCGGAAATGTTCTATATTGTGCTCGCCGGCGGCGTTGCCTATACCCTGGGCATTATTCCTTTTGCCCTGAAAAAGAAAGGCTCCCATTTCATCTGGCATATGTTCGTGCTGGCAGGAGCCATGCTGCATTATTTTGCAATCCTGCATTTCCTGTATTAGGACTCGGAACAGGCACGGAACCAGAGTTCCGATGTGATCATGGTAAGCCCGGTATATAAGTCTAGCATGCAGATGATATGGGCCGGAGTCCAGTCGCCTGCTGCGTACAGGCCTGTCTGAATCAGAAGACCCGCCATGGCCAGCCATGTACCGAACCTTACAGGGTGTCCCTGAGGCAACGCCATGACAGCGGACAGAAAGCAGGATACGGCGCAGAGGAACCACAGAATGCCGGCTGTTGTGTCCAGCATGCCGGTGAGCAGCAGAACTGCAAGAAGGGCCAGCGTGTAGATCCCGAGCGCGAGAAGCCGGGGCCGGTCAATGGGGCGGTCAAGCGCGTAGGCGAGGGAAAAGCACAGACATCCAAGTATGCATGGAATGATTCCCGCAGCAGGCAGCATGCAGGCGGCCAGTTCACCGGCCAGGAACATCACCATACCGGAAGCCAGCCATCTGTCCCGTGGCAGACGGGTCAGCATGGCACCCATGCAGCACAGACCGGCCGCACTGAGAAGGGCACAGGCACGGAAACAGGCTGCAACGGCAGGATGCACGCTGAACAGCATGAAAAGCGTGCTGAGCAGAAATGCCAGAAATGTGATACCGATCTGAACAAGAACAAGCCCACGCTCGCGCGGTGTCATGACAATCATCCTTTCTTTCATCAGTATACCACATACCAGGAAGATTGCACTGTGCAGGCGTGGCGAACCGGGACAGAAGCGGACAAAAAAAGCGAAGGAGTTACATCTCCTTCGCTTTAGAAACAATGGATACTCAGGCAGGATTCGTCTGCGACTCTCGCTGAAAGAAATCCGTTTCCAGCTGCATGGCATGGGTCCTTGCCTGGCCAATGAAGCCATGCTTCTGGCCGGGAAGAACGACAAGCGAGGCGGACGGGAAAGCTTCAAGTGCGCGCTGTGAGTAGGATAGAGGAACGATATTGTCCTCATCACCGTGGAGCATCAGCACGTTTCCGGAATAATTGGGAAGCATGTCATACAGGTCAAAGGAAATGGCCGTCTCATTGAACTTCCGGGAAATGGTGTGATTCATGACTTTGCTGGTTGGAGGAAAGCTTCCGCTGGCATCCATGCGTGACCTGGCGTCATCCTGCAGAACGATGGCAGGAAATTCAAGGACCATGCCGTGCACAAGCTTCGGATATGCCGCGGCGGTGTAGGCGGAAATGAATCCGCCCTGACTGCCGCCCCATAAAAAGATGTGCGTAAATCGGCTGTCGGCCGAAAAATGGGAAAGGATGGTGGCGAGGTCATCGGCTTCTGTCAGAACGGTCATGTCAAGCATGCTTCCTTCGCTCCGGCTGTCCGGGCTGCCGCCGCAGAAATCGAAGTTGAAAGCAGCAAATCCGTGCTCGACAAAAAAGCAGGCGTAGTCATCGACGCCCTGGTGTGTGCCGCCAAAGCCGTGCGAAAGAATGATCAGGGGACATGGTGCAGCGGAAGCCGGAAAGCGCAGAATCCCGTAAATCCGGCCCAGACTTCCAGGCATACTGACTTCGATCATAAAATAACCTCCATCTCATGTTCGGCACAAAGAGTTGCATTCAGGGTTTACTCATGCGGGCTGATTTCCTGCTGCGGGAACTGCTTTCCATTTCGCTGATCAGCGCGCTTCCGAGAATCATGAAAGCGCCGAGGAGCGCGAAGAGAGAAAGACGTTCATGCAGCAGGACGGCGGATACAAACAGGGAGAAAACCGGGTCCACATAGCTGATGACGGCAATGCTCTGGGCAGGGAGACCGTCCATGCCTGAAAAATACAGGGCATAGGCGATCCCGGTGTGCACAATGCCTGCGATCAGCAGCGCTGCCACCCCGGCAGGCGCAAGTGAAAAGCTGTTCAGGCTTCCTGAAAGGATAAGGCCGGGCAGCAGGGAAAGGGAAGCAAAGCTCAGCTGGATGATGGTCTTTCCGAAGGGATCCATGCCCTGGAGAAACTTGTTCAGAATCACGGCCATCGCGTAGAGAAGCCCGGCGCCGAGCCCGAGGAGGATTCCGGTCAGGTCCTGATTGAAACCGGTTTCAAGGACACCGGACACCAGGAACATGCCCAGAAAAGCAGCCAGGGCACAGAGCTTCTTCCGCAGACTCAGGGATTCGTGGAAGAGAACTGGCGAGAGCAGGATCACAAATGTCGGCTGCATGTAGTAGCAGAGTGTGGCAGCAGCCACCGTGGTATGATTGTATGCCTCGAACAGCAGCATCCAGTTGAAGCCGATCAGGCACCCGGACAGAGCAAGAAGAAGAAACTGTTTCCGATGGATTCCTGACAGGCATCGGCGGCCAGAAGCGCCGGATGCCAGCAGAAGGAATACACTGCCCAGGATTCCGCGCGCGAAGGCGAGAACCGAGGAAGACAGCGGGATCATCCGACGGACATAGCCGATGGAGCCGAAGATCAGCATGGAAAGGATCAGAAAGGCCCGCTTTCTGCCGGAAGAGGAAGGGAAAACCATACATGTAACCTCGGAATCATAGAGTACTAAAGAATCTTTTATATTCTATCATCTATAATATGTCTATACAATTGCTCAGAGCAGGAAAATCTGTGAGGAATGTGGAACTTACACAGAAAAACGGCAAAGGAGACAAGTATGCCTAATTTCAATCGGGATCAGCGTGCCGCCATCGAAGCGGAAAACCCTGATCTGCTGGTAAGTGCGGCAGCAGGATCCGGAAAAACGACTGTCATGGTGGAGCGGATTGTTCAGAATCTTCTTCGCAATCCGGAACGTCATCTCAATGAAATGCTGGTGATCACCTTTACCCGGGAAGCGGCACGGTCCATGCGGCGGAAGCTGGAGGAAAGTCTGACCCGTGCGGCTGGGGAAGGGAGCCGGGAAGCTGTGATTGCCCTTGAGGAGATGGAAAGCGCGCAGATTTCCACGATCCATTCCTTCTGCCGTCAGGTGATTGCAGAAGGTTTCCATATTGTGGACATAGATTCACAAGTCCGTGTCTGCGAAGAGAATGAATCCGACCGGATGTTTGAGCGCAGCTATTACACGGCAGTGGAACGGCTGCTCGAAAACAGCGAAGGTGGACAGTCCGGCGTGGAACGGCAGCTTGTCCGTGCGCTGATGGCCGATTTTTCGCAGAAGCGGCTTCTGGACAGCTGCCGTGAACTGTACCGGGTTCTTATGGGCATACCGGAGCCCATGCAGCATCTGGAGCAGGCCATTGAACGGGTGACACTGCCCACGGAAGAACACCCCTGGGCGCAGGAAGTGATGTCATCCGTGCTTCTTGACCTGACCGGCCTGGACCCGCTTCTGGCCAGAATGGAGCAGAGCGCTGACCGGCCTGACTGTCCGCCAGCGGTTTCGGCCGGACTTGTCCAGGACCGGGCGGCTGTGGACAGTCTGAATCAGGCACTGGAAGAACTTGGTCCCCATCCGGATATAAAGCACCTGAAGGATCTGTGCAGACAGACGTTGGACCAGATGAAAACCATTACAGCGCGCGGGCTGAATGCGGAGCAGAAGGAATGGTACGAAGGGTTCAAGAAGCTTCGGGAACAGATGAAGAACAAGCCGAGAGGCATACTGCCCAGGGCCATACAGAATCTGGAAGAGCTGGAAAACCCTCTGGTGCCGGATGACCACCGGCGGATCCAGCGGCAGCTGCGCGGACTGGAAGCCCTTTTGAAAGAGGTCATGATCTGCTTCAGGGAAGAAAAGCAGCAGGCCAATGTCATGGACTTTTCCGACATGGAGCAGCTCACCTATCAGCTGATGACGGATGAGGAGCATCCGGAAGTGCGTCAGAGCATGACGGAACGCTACCGTGAGATCTATGTGGACGAATGTCAGGATGTGTCTGCCATTCAGGATGCGATCATTCAGTCACTTCACAGCCCCGGAACAAGCCTGTTTCTTGTGGGCGATATCAAACAGTCCATTTATCGTTTCCGGCATGCGGAACCGGGACTGTTCATGCATTACCGGGACACATTTCTGGATGAAGCGCAGGCGGAAAAGCGCAGAATCTTTTTCCGCGACAATTACCGCAGTTCAGAGCCTGTGGTGGATGCAGTCAATGCGGTGTTTGAAAACAGCATGGACCGGTCGGTCAATGAGCTGGACTATGAGACCGGTGATCACCTTGTGGCAAACGTGACCGGCAGGAACGAACCGGTGGAGCTGCTGCTGGTTCGGAAGAACGCGGAGAGCCCGGAAACGCGGGATATGCTGGAAGCCCAGTGCAGGATTGTCGCAGAGCGGATACGCGACCTTGTGAGCGAGCCGGGCGGCTTCATGCTCAGGGATATCTGTATTCTGATGCGGTCCACTTCTGCAGACGCGCCGAAAGTGGTGGACATGCTGAAGCAGATGCACATTCCATGCTTCTATGACGGGGCTCAGAATTATTATGGACTGACCGAGGTCAGCGCGTTCCTTGCGCTTTTGGGCGTGATTGACAATATTCATCAGGATACGGAACTGATCACGGCGCTGAAGCATGTGCCATTCTTGTTCTCGGATCAGGATCTGGCCTGGATCCGTATGCAGGCGCCTGGACAGGGCGTGCCGTTCGCAGAGGCGTTCCTTCTGTGTGCGAGGCGCGGCTCCAGCGATCTTGACAGACGGTGCAAAGATGTACTGGACCAGGTGGAAACCTGGCAGCTGAATGCTTCCGTTATGCTGCCGTCAGATTTTATATGGAGTCTGATGCGTGAAACGGGATACTACATGATCTGCGGCGCGTATCCCGACGGACGTCTGCGGCAGGGAAATCTTGATACGCTGTATCAGAAAGCACTTGACATGCAGAAAAGGGGCATACTCAAGCTCCGGGATTTTCTTGCGGAAATTCATGAGATTACGCTGCGCGGAGGCGGGGACGGGGATTCACCGAAAGCCATGGGCGAAACGGATAACGAAGTCCGGATCATGACCATGCACAAATCAAAAGGTCTTGAATTTCCTGTCGTTTTTCTCATGAACCTGAGCAGAGGGCTCGCCGGCAAGGACAAGGTTCCGGGTCTGTATGTGGACCTGAGCACGGCAGCCGGACGGAACAGTCTCGGGGTGTACATGCAGGCTGTGAACCGGCATAAGCATACGAAGCGGGATACATACGGAAAAACCGCGTTCTCTGTCCGGCGCAAAAAGGATGAACTCTCTGAACAGACAAGGCTTTTGTATGTTGCCATGACCAGAGCCATGGAGAAGCTGTGTCTTGTCGGCACATTCACAGATGATCAGGTGCTCCAGTGGCGTGAACATGGCAGAAAGCACCGGATATGGGCCAGTGCGAGCATGCTCGATCTTGTGATGCCCGCAGTGGATCAGGCGCTGGGTGCACCGGATTACCGGGAAGGCATGGAAATGGATTCCGGACCATGGAAGGCAAAGGTGTACAAGCCGCTTGCCATGGTGGAGGAAGAGATTGAAAAGCCGGATCATGAAATTCTTCTGAGGATTGCAAGGGCGGAGGCGTCTGAGGGCTGGAAGGAAATGCTGGGCCAGTGGAATACGTCACGGGGGACTCCACAGGCCGTGCAGACCAGTGTGTCCTCGCTTGTCCGGAATGAGAAGCTTCACGTGCGTTTTGTGTCCGATCATGATCTGACGGAAACCATGCGCCAGAAAAGTCAGCCTGAGCCCGTAATGCCGAACTATGTACTGGACCGGGAGGCGACAGTGCCTGAATTTATGGCTGAGCGCACCATGGACGCTTCTGAAATCGGCACAGCCAACCATCATGTACTGCATCTGTTTGATCTTGCGCGCATGAAGGAAACCGATGATCTGCTTATGGAAATCCTTCTGCAGATCCGTGAAATGGTGTCGGACGGCCGGATTTCTCAGGAAGAGTCAGATGCTGTGAACCCGGATGTAATGGCACGCTTTTTCTCCAGTGACCTGGGACAGCGCATGCTGAAGGCCGACCTGATCCGCAGGGAATGGCCCTTCCTTATGCGGTTTGAGAATAAGGGGCCTACGCTGATCCAGGGTATTGTGGATGTGCTGTTCCAGGAGGGCGACCATCTGGTGATCCTTGACTATAAGACAGACCATGTTACCCGGGCAAACGTGATGGTGCCGAAGCATCAGAGTCAGCTGAACTGGTACAGAATGGCCGTGGAGGCACTGACCGGACTGCCGGTAAGCGCCATGTATCTGGTTGCTCTGCGTGATGGAAGCTGTCTGGAAGTTCCGCGAATTGATCCTTGAAGACAATCCTATATATGGAAACAGGAGCCTGCCGGGCGGCAGGCTCCTGTTTATCTGGAGGCAAGTTCTTTCACGCGGTCTCCCTGCCGCGGGTCGAACCCGCAGGCAGCCTGATAAAGACAGTAGGTACATGGGGCACCGCGGCTTCCTTCCACCGGCTGTACATCGATGATGCCGCTGCGGATTTCTTCGGACAGACGGGTGGCGATTTCCCGCGCCTGCTCGATCCTGCGGTCCATTTCCTCCTGGGAGACCATGCGCACAACCGCGCTTTCGCCGTGACCTGCGCGTGTCTTGGCCGGGCCCATGGCGTCAGCAATCTCCGGAAGATCAAGCATGATGCCGGAAAGACGCATTTCATGGAGCGTGGATGCGGTGATGGTGTCCGTATCAGCATCCGGCGCATTGATCAGGGGATCGCAGACCTGCTGATAGAGACCGCCTGCGGGACGGACATTCTGCATGCCGTCGCGGACTGCGGAAAGGTACAGCGGGAGCTGCAGCTGCAGACCGTAGGTCAGGTCCGGATCATACAGGTTATGCTCGGAGCGCTTGTAGTCCAGTACCCGGGCATAGGTGGTTCCGCCTTCATCCGTATACAGGTCCAGACGGTCGATTTTTCCGCTCAGCGTCAGCTGTGTTCCGTCGGAGAGGGTGAGCAGGACACCTGGGAGCTTCAGCATTTGTCCGTCTTCATCAGGGGCAAGTCCGAAAACGACTTCCATGCCGTTGGGGACGAAACGCGACTGCTGAAGGGAACGGGTGATTTCCCAGGCAGTCCGGCGGACATTGCCGACCATTTCCATGGCCTGGTATCGATGCGCCTCATCGGCGTTGAGCGGTCCGGAAGACCATGCAGCCTTCTCACGGACCAGAATGCGGTTCAGCACAGCCTGGATCTGGGCATCGGAAAGGTTCGGCCAGTCCGGATGCCTCATGACCTCTGTCATGTACTGCTGGAGAACGCTGTGATAGAAATTTCCCTCGGCATCCGGGGTAAACATGAATTCACGCCGGATCTGAGGCCTCAGACCATAGGTAATAAAATGTCGATAGGGACAGGAAGCGAACTGTTCAAGACGCGAAATGCTTGTGCTTCCGGCAAGATACAGGGCAGTGGCTGTCTCATGGCTGAGTACGGGCGGGGTGCGCTGCTGTGTCAGTCCCCGGATGATCTGATCGAGGATCGGCCGGTATGCGGGGCTGTGGAAAAGACCGGCAAAGGCTTTCTGCCATACGACGGTATCCGGATTTGGTCTGCCGTCCGGGGAATGCGCGAGCGGATCGAGGAATGGACCGCCGGATTCACGGACGCTTCTGAGACGGAGTGCAATCTGCTCCAGAGCCAGGGAAGGCGCGACCGGCATCAGTGGAATCTCGGAAATGGATTCCGTGGAAGCGCTTTTCGACAGGAGTTCCCGTATCGTGGTATAGATATTCCCGGGGTACATGATGCTCCCGTCGGGACGGGCTGCGGAACAGGTGACCAGCAGGCCGTCGGTTGCCTGGCATAGCGCCTGGTAGATGCCCTGAAGATTGCGGGCGTTCTGTTCCTGAAGCGTCATGCCTACGGGACTGTGAATGAAGTCGGACAGGGAGCGGCGTTCTCCCGGGGTGAACAGATCGGATTCGCCTTCGCTTCTGCTGTCCTGAAGTCCCATAATGACCATTCTGCGCGCGGGGCGGGAGATCAGCATGCCCGGGGACGCGATCTGTACACAGTGTACCTGCTGGGGAATGGACTTGATGAACATGCCGGTCATGGCCGATTCCATCATGGCGACCAGATCACTCAGCGATACATGCCGGTCATGAATCAGAAGGGACAGCTGGGTGAGAAGATCATTGCACGCGTCCCAGACCTGGCGGTTCTGGTCAGCAGCAAGCAGAAGGCCTTTTTGCTGCAGCTCATCACCGCGCTGCAGAAGCTTGTCATAGGCGCCGGTATTGACCATGGTATGGTAGATGGCTTCTGCTGCCTGTGTGGCGCTGCAGGATCGCCGGGCCAGCTGATTCCGGAGTGCTTCCAGCGGCTCAGTGATGCGCCGGCGCAGTTTTTCCAGGCGCTCCAGATCAGGAGAGGTGCGTCCTTTCCGGTCTGTCACAGGAATGGGATTCAGCCAGCGCTTTCGGTCGAGACCGAAGGAAATGGCATGGTTTTCAAGAAGCATGGATTCTTCCCGGGTCAGCGGCGCGCATCCGGAGCGGATCAGCCGCAGCATATCCTGTTTCAGGAATCCAAGACATGCAGCGCGGATGGTGGAAAGAAAATAGACCGCATAATCATTGGCCAGAAGCGGGAGACCCTGGTGCACAGATACCGGGATGCCTGTGTTTTCCAGTACCAGGGGCAGAAGGGACGGCAGCGTATCCGCTTCACAGAAGGTGATGCGGATGTCATCCCAGGCTATCCCGTCACGATGCCAGGCGTGCAGCCGCTGCGCCACATGGACGCATTCCATGTAGGACGAGCGGGCAAAGAAGGTCTCCACGCAGCTCAGGTCCGGAACGGTCTGAGGGCGCATGGGCGAAAACAGCTGCTTTTCCAGCCACTGGAGTCCCGGGCTTCTGGAATCCTCGGCGGGTGCGAAGTGGATCTGCCGGATCCGGACGCCGGCCTGACTCAGACGTGCGCGCAGGGCGCTGAGCGAAGTCATGGTAGCGGAAAAGATCCGGCTGTCGGGTGCCTGTTCGTCTGTGATCAGGCCCAGCGTCACGGAGGCGGCGGTTGCGGAAGCGGATATGAGAAGACTGGTAAGGTGCAGGTTTATGGTATCAAATCCACAGAGGATGATGTGGGCACCGGAAAGAAAACGGCTTTGCTCGAGCCTGGGCATAAGGCTGGCCCAGCGCTGGTTTTCATCCTCAAATCTGCCGGTAATAAAGGAGGTATACGCATCCCAGATGCCGGCGAGATCGTGGAGCTTGCGCGTAGTGGCCGGGGATGTTGTTCTGGAAGCGGACAGGAGCTGGTCCGGCGAATACCCGGCGTCTTCCAGCTCATCCAGTTCTTCGACAAGTCTCACAGGCAGGGAAGTCTGTCTGGCGGCGCGATGGAAATACTGGAGCTGCCCTTTTTCCAGGAGATCGGGCAGCAGCTGTCCGATCACCATGCTGCGTCCGGTTTCGCTGATGGGGGCAAGCCGGGTTCTGCCGACCATCTCCTCCGCCAGGGTGCGGAAATCGTCCGGTGACAGAACGCGGAGCTCAAAAGCGCCATGCATGAGCTGCGCATCCATCAGGGACTGCGTGATGGAGTGCGTGGTGGACGAAGGTGCGATGATGTAAACGGGATCATGAAAGATCCCTTCCCGGGAATCCAGCTTTTCCTTTACCGTCTGCGTGAGCCAAGTCATGAAAGCCGGGCCGCGCATGGTGAAAAGATCAATGGTGCGAAACTTGCTTGGCATAGATTCCTCCGAAAAAGGTCCGGCAGCTTGTACCGGACTTTCATGGAATTCAATGTGCGGACTATTTCAGGAAGGACTGAGCTTCTGTGTCGGTAAGCGGCGCAGGGCGTTCCGGTCTGGAAAGAATATCGATGAACCTGCGCTCTTTTCCGGAGGTGAGCATGCCTTCCAGAACTTCGAGCACATGGCAGGCCAGTTCCTGACTGGCGCGCGGAGCCCGGTTTTCAGCAATGGCATGGATCATGTCAGACAAGCCGAGACCGCGTTCATTCTGGACCAGGGGACTGGTGACCGGGATGGTTTCAGCCTGATCCGGAGTTTTTCCGGCAGGCAGGAAGGTCAGCGTGCCGCTGAACATGTTGGCATTGTCCAGGAACAGAATGCCCTTGGTGCCGAGAATGGCGAAATCAGCGATATCATGGCCGATGGAGTCGGCGTTGATCTGGAAGGTGCCGGTCACACCGCTGGCCAGTTCGAGTACGCCGCTCAGTTCACTTTCGTTGGGATTATGAAGCGGAGTGCCTTCATGCGTGAAATCCTGGAAAGGATTCCGGGAAAGCGCCGCACAGCTGGCCACCGGGCCGAGAATGGACAAAAGAGCTGTCATATAGTAGACAGCATAGTCGAGCGTGACGCCGGCTCCCTCCTCGAGGAGGAACGTGAAGCGGGGAAGAAGCCACATGTTGTCACGGGTTGCACAGACCTTGAAGGATGTAACCGTGCCCAGTATGCCGGAATCCACAAGCTCGCGGGCCTTCTGGAACAGTCCGCCCAGGAAGGTGTCCGGGGCTGACCCGAGACAGAGTCCCCTGGAGCGGGAAAGTTCCAGCAGTTCTTTTGCGCTGCTCAGGCTGTCCGTCAGGGTTTTTTCCGTGTACACATGCTTTCCGGCCAGCAAACTGCGCCGGATCAGGTCGTAGTGGCTTCCCACCGGTGTGAGGATCAGTGTGGCTTCCACATCGGGGTTGCTCAGCATCTCATCCACAGTGCAGGCTTTCAGGCCGTATTCTGCGGCTTTTTTTGCTGCATGCTCCGGATGGGCGCTTGCAATGCAGACAATGTCAGCACCCTGGTAGCGGGTGAGGAGATTGTCGAGATAAATGCCGCTGATCTTGCCGGTGCCGATAACTCCAAGTCGCATAGAAATCTCCTTTCCATATTCGAAAGATGGTGAGTCTGCACGGAATGAATGCGTGCAGTGCATGATTGGATGGGACATATCAGGACGGCCAGGCGCGTGAAACACACTTTATTCGCGGATGCTGACCGGAATCAGAAGCTCGCGTATGGCATTCAGGGATGGGTTTTCCCGGATCAGAGCGGAGATGGAACGTGCCTGGCTTCCGGACTGCCGGGATTGCTGATAGTACTCAGTGAGCAGTTTCATGTTGTAGATGCATCCGCGGTAGCAGGTGCGCTGCAGAAAGCGGGGCACACGCTCGATGGACAGGGCGAAGCGCGAGGAGCCGAGCCGCAGCAGTTCCTGATTCAGGCGGTCCACCTCCGCCTGAAGCCTTGCGTATGACAGCTGCCAGAAGAATGCACGGTACGTGCGGTATCCGAGCACAAGCACGCACCAGGGCAGAATGCGCCGGACAAACGGCGGAAGCAGGAAATAGATCTGGGTCAGCATACATAACAGAACAAGGGCCAGAAGCGCCATTTCAATGCGGAGCTGCATGTCTCCCGGCATGCGGACAATGCCGACGTCCAGGGGAGAAAAACGGCGGTATGGATTGTCGTGGTCCATGCCAACGATATAAAAAGGTTCACGCATAGATGCCTCACAGGTCATTCATGGAGAATGCACAGAGCATGTTTTCGGATGCGGTCTGCATCACTTTCTGGAGCAGGGCATCGGTTTCCTTCTGTACCACTACGGCGATCTCACGGTTAGCCTGCTCGCAGAAGCTCTGCGGGTTTTCAGGAACCAGGCGGAGATAACCGCGGTCGTGACGCAGAAGCACGGCACGACACAGGGCCGGGAGCTGGTTCTGGTAATGCAGAAAATCGGCACGGGTCACATGATAATGCGCATCTCCCATCACGGCCAGGATACGGTTGGCCCAGTAAAAGGAGTCTGTGTCGACTTTTTCCGCAGTGCAGCTGAAGTAGTGCGGGGTGGAAGAAATGTTTGTGTACAGAGGTACTAGGGCGTTGAAAATGTTGCAGCCCATGGCTATCCATTCAATGCTCCGGATTTCTTCCGGAAGGTCAGGCCGGATCTGGGTCACGGACAGAAAATTATTCCGGTTGATGCCGATCGGACGGTAGGGAGGCCGGTCTCCTTCCAGGCGGCGGGCATAGGGATCGTATGGTGTGAGTTCATAGTGATCCGAAAGCACGCGCTTGATATCTTCCACCGAGATACGCCATTCCGGCTTGCGCAGAAAAGGAAGCGTCAGACTGGTGGGCTGATAGTCCGGATCCGTTCCGTCCCAGGGTCCGGCATGCGGATTGAGGTAGCGCTGTACGGCCCATGCACGCGGTGTGTTGTACCGCTGATCCTTTTCCGACTGGGTGCCGAACACGCGTCTCGGCTGAATGACAGGATGGGCGGGATCCATGGCCGGATTGAGATGGTGGACGCGGATAAACTCAATCAGGTCCTGGGAGCACATGTGTTCCCACTGCTCGCCGAACGCATCCGAGAAGTCAAAGGTGTCCATGCTCAGCTGATTCGGCACGACGGCATAGCAGTCATCCGGGATTTTTCTTGCGATCCAGTGATGGCCGCCGATGGTTTCCATCCACCAGATTTCGCCGGCATCCTGAAAGGCGATGCCGTTCATCTCATAGGTGCCGAGGGATTCGAGCAGATGCCCGAGACGGAGAACACCTTCCCGGGCGGAATGGATGTAAGGGAGCACCAGTGTGACCATGTCCTCTTCGCCGATGCCGCCAGGCGTTTCCGGGAGCCCGTCATGGGCCGGCTGATAGACCACCAGCGGGTCGCCGCTGAGTACCCGGCTGTTGCTGGCAATGGTTTCGGTGGCCGTCATGCTCACGTTTTCAGCATTGACACCGGCCGCTCCCCAGATTCCGCGGTGCGGCAGAGCATTGGGCATGCATGTGTAGCGGAGCGGCTTTTCCGGAAGCTCCACAGTGAAATGGGAAAGGACGGAGTGATAAACCCGGGGCTGCTGCGACGGCAGTACCACGGTGAATTTTTTGGGGATGAACTGACCTGACGGCGCATCTTCGTTGCGTGCGATCATGGTTGAGCCGTCAAAGCTTGCTTTTTTTCCCACCAGAAGGGTTGTGCAGGGCATGGAGAAGGAAGCCTCCTTTCATGGGTTGTCTGTGTCTGAATTATACCAGATGCGGGTGCATGGGAAAAGAGATAAAGCACCGACATTTCAGGCGGGAAAAAGCGGATTTGGGACGCCCGGACTGGATGAATGTGCGGGAATATGATAAGCTCCTGTTGCACTGAAACAGAGACAGTGCAGAAAAGGGAGGATTTCAAGAGTATGACAAAAAAAGTGCATCGTCTGGGTATTCTGCTGGTTCTGCTTCTTGTTCTGGCAGTAGTGATCTATTCTACATGCACCGCACGGGTCCCTACCGGATATACCGGAATCCTCACGACATTCGGAAAAGTGGAAAATTACACCATGGAGGCAGGCTTTCATTTCAAGAGCCCCTTCCAGAATGTGATTCTGATGGATAACCGTGAGCAGAAGACAAGCTTCACCACGCAGTCCTTCTCTTCGGATATTCAGCAGGTGGATATTGTGGGATCTGTGAACTACTCCGTCAACAAATCAACGGCCATGACGCTGTACCGGGAAGTCGGTACGGAGTATTTCACCATTCTGGTCATGCCGCGTCTTCTGGAAAACACCAAAGCCGTGTTTTCCCAGTATACGGCGGAAAACCTGGTGGCAGCACGTGCGGACCTGTCCCAGACCATCCGGGAGCGTCTCAGCCGTGAGATGGAGCATTACGGGATCACTGTTGTGAGTGTGTCCCTGGAAAACATTGACTTCACCGATTCCTTTACAGACGCTGTGGAATCCAAGCAGGTGGCGGCCCAGAAAAAGCTTCAGGCCGAGATCGAGCAGGAGCAGGCCACCATGGAGACCACGCAGGCTGCCGAACGGCAGAAAATCACCGCCCAGGCGCAGGCGGATGTGAAAAAGGTGGAAGCGGACGCAGCGGCCTATGCGATCCGCGTGAAGTCGGAAGCTGAGGCTGAAGCCAACAAGCTGGTCGCCGAGTCACTGACAGCGGACCTGATCTCCTATTCGGAAATCGAGAAGTGGGATGGCCAGCTGCCCGTATACATGAATGGGGAAGGCGGCACCACGCTTCCGATTCTGAATCTGAATGAAGCCGCAGGCAAATAACACAGATACCGGGTGCTTTGGCACGGGCGCGGGCCCGTGCCATTTTTCTTTGGAGGAAAAACGGAAAACCAGTTTCATTCCATGAAGAAAACCGATACAATATGGTTGCAGGCATGCACATGGACGCCTTTGGTGCAGAGGAGGAGAAGCCATGATCCGGAAGGGCATTTACCGTCATTTCAAGGGGAATCTGTATGAAGTGCTGTACGAGGCAAAGCACTCGGAAACACTGGAGGATATGGTGGTTTACCGTGCCCTGTATGGGGAACGCGGTATCTGGGTGCGTCCGGCGTGCATGTGGGAGGAAATCGTGACACGGGACGGACGGCAGTTTCCGCGCTTTTCCTGGGTGGGAGAGTCGGAAGCTGAACTGGGGCAGGAAAACCGTGGATGAGCATGCTGAACGTGCAGGGTATGACAGAATGCATCACAGACCGGGAGGGATGACCATGAGAAGGGTGCTTCAGATTCTGATGTGCATATGTTTTACGTTAGTGCTGGCCGCGGATGCTGCGGCGGGGGAAACCTCGCTGGTGGTGCATCCGGACGGCTCCTGGGAACAGTATGAAGATGGAAGCGGCCTGGCGGAAAACACATTGTCCCTGGGATACATCTGTGAGCTGGGAAGCGATGCTTCCGCGGATACGGCACCGGGGACGGCGCTTCCGCCCATGGTTCCTTCGCTGACCGGCATGGCGGGCATGTGGGAAGGGGAAACCCTTACGTTTTCCGTGGATGAACAGGGCAGTGTCCTGAGGCTGGACACCGGGGAAACCGGCTTCCTGGACCAGGGGAAACTGGTGATCGGGGAGCATACGTGGTTCCTGCAGAAGAGTCTCTGGCCGGCGGAAGATTTTCTGCCGGAAGAAATCCGGGCGTTTGAAACCATGGAAACCGACGAAACCGGATACGTATTTTTTCCGGATATTCTGTATGCATATGAACTCGGGCACGGTGAAGGCGTGAGCCGCCAGCTGCTGTACCGGGCCGGAGAGGCGGGAGTATGATGGAACTGATATCCATGAACTGGCATGAGAACCGGGACAATCCGGATGACCCGAAGTACGAGCTGGTTCCGGAGAACAAGGAGTTTGAGGCACTGACGGTATCCGTGTCCATGGCAGATGAAAAGGAACGCTCGGCCAGGGCAAAGCTGATTGAAAAGGCGTTTCGCCGGGCAAGGGAACTGGGAATTGATGAAACCAGACTGAGGTTTCACGTCTGAGGAGGGGAAGACGTGGGATATATCACCTTTGAGAATGTATGCCGTGATTACCAGTCGGGCAGCTCAGTCGTGCATGCGGCAGACCATGTGAACTTTGAAATTGAAAAGGGTGAGCTCTGTGTGATTCTCGGTCCGAGCGGAGCAGGCAAGACAACCGTCCTGAACCTTTTGGGCGGAATGGATCAGGCCACCTCCGGAAGGATCTGCGTGGGCGACAAGGACATTACCCGGATGAAAAGCGGTCAGCTGACGGAATACCGCAGGCTGGACGTGGGCTTCGTGTTTCAGTTCTACAACCTTATGCCGAATCTGACGGCTCTGGAGAATGTGGAACTGGCCCAGCAGGTGTGCCCGAACGCGATGAATCCGCGCACCGTGCTGGAGCAGGTGGGACTGGGGGATCGGATGAACAACTTCCCCGCTCAGCTTTCCGGCGGTGAACAGCAGCGGGTTTCCATTGCGAGGGCACTGTGCAAGAATCCGGCACTTCTTCTGTGCGATGAACCGACCGGTGCGCTCGATTCCAGAACCGGAGAGCAGGTGCTCAGTCTTCTGAGCCGGCTGTGCACTGACTATCACACCACTGTGGTGATTATCACGCACAATGCCAGCATTGCACCGATGGGCAACCGGATCATCCGTCTGAGAAACGGAAGCGTGCAGGAGGTCCGGCTGCAGGAGCATCCGATGAAAGCGGAGGATATCACATGGTAAGGCATGGCACGCTCAGACGGAAGCTTTTCCGTGATATGGGCAGGGAAGCCATGCAGTTTCTGGCCATGATTCTTCTGTGCGCGTTGGGAACGTGGGTGTTTGCGGGCCTGGATGCGGCATGGCGGATGCAGGAATTGACAATTGAGACGTATTTCAGCGAGCAGAATCTGTGCGATCTGTGGATACGCAGTGCTTCTTTTGCCGCGCAGGACATAGCGCGGGTCAGAAGCATGCCCGAAGTGGAAACTGTGGTGCCGCGGATCACAATGGAAGCGGATGCACCGGATCTTCCCGGAAAAGTGCGAGTGGAGATTCAGGCAGTCCGGGGACGGATGCTGCTCAATACACCGGTTCTGAGAGAAGGACAGCTGCTTTCTCCGGGCAATGTCCGGGAATGCCTGATGGAGGAGCAGTTTGCCCACGCCCAGGGCCTGAAACCCGGCAACCAGATCCGCATGGAACTGGGAGGCATGGAAATTGAATTCACGATATGCGGCATTGTGCTTTCACCTGAATATCTGATCACGTCCAATGACATGGCCCCGGATCCTTCACGTTTCGGATATATCCTGGTCAATGCGGAAGCGTTCGGAGACATGCAGGCGAACAGCATGCTGGTGCGGCTGAAGGACAGGTCAGAGATTGAGCAGGTCAAGCGGCGCATATCGGAACAGATTACGGGCAGCATGATTATCACGCAGGACAATCATGCCTCGACGGTAAGCGGGAGAAACTATATCAATCTGTTTCAGAAGATGTCCTATCTGTTTCCGGTTCTCGCATACTTCGTGGCGGCACTGATGGTGGTCACGACTATTTCACGGTTGGTGGAATCCCAGCGCGTTCAGATGGGAACACTGAAGGCACTGGGCTACAGCAATGGAAAAATCCGCAGACACTATATGCTCTATGCGCTGCTTCCTTCCTCTGCGGGAAGCCTTGCCGGGCTGATCACTGCGCAGTACACCATTCCACAGATCATCTGGCGCATGCTGGACACGAACCTGAGGACGCCCAGTGTGCTTCAGCCGGAGATTTCTGCGATTTCCATCGCGCTTGCCGCAGCTGAAGTGGGCATGAGCTTTCTGATCTGCATGATTCACGTCAACCGGTCCCTGCGGGAAAGCACAGCCGAACTGCTCAGGCCGAAGCCGCCCAGAAGCGGTGAACGTCTGCTGCTTGAACGGATCGGATGGGTGTGGTCAAGGCTGTCATTCAACAGCAAGATGGTTCTGCGCAATCTGCTTCGGAACAAGGGAAGAAGTACTCTTTCCCTGATTGGTATGCTGTTCTGCAATATGCTGATCATCTGTTCCTTCGGACTGCAGGAGTCCATTCCTTACTTTATCGGGGTGCATTTTGAACGGACGATCGGGTATGACCAGAAGCTGGAATTGAAAGCGGACGCTTCCGGCAGTCTGGATGCATGGCGGGGAAGAATCGACGCAGAACGCGTGGACGGACTTATGGAAGTCAGTGTGAACCTGATATCGGACAGCGTTTCGCGGTCATGCGTTCTCACGGTCATGCCGGATGATATGCAGCTGCTGAGGATCGGAGATCAGCAGACAGTCATGCATCTGCCGGAAGAAGGGGTTGTGCTTTCGGAAAAGCTGGCAGAGGTCATGGGTGTCTCTGTGGGTGACCGGCTGGAAGTCATGTTTCCAGGAACCCGGGAAAACCGGGAACTGACGGTTGAAGCCATTGCCCGGGTGAATATCGGGCAGAGTGCCTATCTTGGGGAGGAGGCCTGGAGAAGGCTGAGGATGGGCGGCTTTTCGGTCAGTGCCCTCCTGGTCAGAAATCCTTCGGCGATGGGCAGAAGCCAGATCGACCAGTCGGATGAAATCAATGCGGTCCGGGAACCGTCGGATCAGCACAGGCAGGCGCTGAGAATTATGGACTCGGCGAGCGCTGCCTTCTCTCTGCTGTCAGGGGTTGCGCTGGGACTGGCATTTGTGATCTGTTACAACATGGGACTTCTGAGCTTTATGGAGCGGAAGCGGGATTATGCAACACTGAAAGTGCTTGGATATCACCAGAGGGAAATCAGGGGACTGATTTTTCGGGAAAACAATCTCATTTCACTGCTCGGCGTCGCAGCGGGTATTGTTCCGGGCATACTTCTGGTGCAGATCATTCTGAAGATGTGTGAATTTGATTCCATGATCTTTACGGCACATGTCTCCATAAAGACGGTCGTGCTGTCTTCCATGGTCAGTTTCGCCTTCGGTATGCTGATACAGATGTTCCTGACAAGAAAAGTACGCAGGATTGATATGGTGGAAGCACTCAAGAGCGTGGAATAAGAAAGCAGGGATGATATGAAAAAATGGATGATGCTGGTGCTTTGCTGCCTTCTGATTGCCGCTCAGGCATCTGCTGACACGGATTTATCAGAACGCATTATCGCCAACGGCCAGGTGGCTGCGGCAGAATGGACTTTTCTGACGGCACCGTGCTCCGGAATACTGGAGACGTTCAGGCTTCAGACCGGAGACCGGGTGAACGCAGGAGATGTCCTGTTTTCCATGCAGATGCAGAGTGTGTATGCTCCGGTCAGCGGCGTGGTGGGCACTGTGTTTGGTGCTCCGGGAGAATATGCGGAAAACGTGCAGGCTGTCTATGGAAGCATGATGACCATCCGCCCGTCGGATTCTCTCTGGGTGCAGGGAACGTTCCAGGGCGGGTACAACCGGGCAGAAAACCGGGATATTCACGCCGGAATGACGCTGTATCTGCAGACAGCGAACACCCCGAAAAAGGAAGCGGAGGCAAGGGTTCTTCAGTGTGACGCCCCGGGCTTTCTGCTGGAGGTGCTGAAAGGGGACAGCCTGGAGCTGGAAGATACCGTATGGGTGTATCGTCTTGCTTCGCATGGGAATGAAGCCCGGGTTGGCACGGGAAAGATTATCCGTCAGCCGGATGCCGTGATTCCGGGTGCCGGATACATTGCGGAGGTTCTGGTGAAAGCCGGGGATGCGGTGGAGAAGGGTACGCCTCTTTTCCGTGTGCTCGCCGGTGACGCGGATCCGGGTATGGATCCGGCAATTCATGCTCCGGCGGATGGCGTTGTGACCATGGTCGCGGTACAGCCTGGACAGCAGGTATGGAAAGGTCAGATGCTGGCACGTGTGGATGATCCGGCAAGTCTGGAAGTCATTGCACAGGTGGATGAAATCGATATCCGAAAGGTCCGCGTCGGTATGGAACTGCCGCTGACGCTGGACATGGATGCCTCCAATGTGACGACGGGAACGGTTACGTCCATAGTACCCGTAGGAAATGTACGGCAGAATGTGGCATACTTCAGCGTGCATATTGCCATGGAAAGCAGCGCTGCCATGATTGGCGCAAGCGCTTCTGTATATCTCCCGAGGTAACACATCAAAAGCTTCTGCACCGGGCATGCGGAAGCTTTTTTTGGTCATGTCGCCCGCGCTACAGACGGGCATGACAGAATGCATGAACAGAAGCGGCATCCGTGAGCCCCTCAGTCTGCCGGACAGGAAAGAATCCGATGGATTCTTTCGGATAGCTGTGACGATTTTTCTTGACACTGAATGAAGGGCTACCTATAATAATGTCAGCAGATTTGTAAAATAAGGGGGAAAAACGCATGAAAAAATACCTGTCTATTGGCGCATGTGTGGTTGCACTGGCATTTCTGATCTGGGCGCTGGTGCTCAATGGCAACAATGGTTCACTGACAAAGGAAAAAGCCGGACTGACAGAACAGGTAGCGGCCCTGACTGCAAGCCTGGACGAGGCGGCCGGTGAAAAAACTACGCTTCAGGCCAGTGTGGATGATCTTACCGCGCAGGTGGGCACTCTGCAGAGTGATCTGACCAGAGTTACCGAGGAAGCGGCGGATGCGGCAGACAATGTAACGTCGCTTACGGCGCAGCTTAAGGATATGACCGCATTGCGTGATACTGCTGAAAAAGCGCTTGCGGAGGCACAGAAAGCTCTGACCGCCGCAGAAACGGCAGCAGCTGCTGAAAAAAAGGAACTGACCGAAAAGCTCGAGAAAGCCATGGCTGACCTTAAGGCGGCTGCGGAAAAGCTTGAAAAAACGCAGGCCGATCTGACGGCGGCTCAGAAGAGCAATACTGATCTGACGGCAAAACTCGAAGCCGCTGCCAAGGAACAGGCTGAAGCTGCGGAAAAGATCAGCGAGCTCCTGAAAAATGTGGAAACGCTGACTGCGAGCCTTACGGACAGCAACGCAAGTCTCCAGACGGCCTCAAGTGAGCTCCAGGCGGGTCAGGAGGCTCTTGCTGCGGCGAACACAGACCGTACCAATCTGAACAACCAGATTGCCGCACTGCAGAAGGATGTCAAGGAACTGACCGAAAAACTTCAGTCTGCGGCCAAAGAAGGCGAGAACAGTGCCGCCGTTCTGGCAACGGAGCAGGAAGCCAGAGCTGCTGCGGAGAAATCCCTGAAGGAAGAGCAGGCCGCCCGTGAAGCTGCTGAAAAATCCCTGAAGGAAGCGCAGGCTGCCCGTGAAGCTGCGGAAAAGGCTCTGAAGGAAGCGCAGACTGCCCGTGAAGCTGCTGAAAAGTCCCTGAAGGAAGAGCAGGCTGCCCGTGAAGCTGCTGAAAAGTCCCTGAAGGAAGAGCAGGCTGCCCGTGAAGCCGCTGAAAAGGCTCAGGCGGAAGCCGAAGCTGCGCTGGCAGCTCTGAAAGAAGGCGCAGAGGCAGTTCCGGAATCGACAAAGAAAATCGGCGTCATTCTGGCAGACTGTCTGCCGTATGAAACACGGCAGCTGCTGGATGGAATCCAGGCCCTGTCTGAGGAACTGCGCACGCAGAATGAAGTGGACACAGTCCTGCTGATTCTGGGCGAGAACGGAGACACGGACAAGACGCAGAAAATCATGGCAGCCGTCAAGGGTGTAGATGTGATCGTGGCTGTGAATGTGCCTGGTGCTGAGGATTATTCAAAGGCACAGGGCGACGGCATTACCGCCCTGGCTGCGGAGGAAGTGCTGACCATCCTTGAAGCCAGAGGCATGGATGCGCAGCTTCAGGTGGTTGTCCTTGATACGGATGTATCCACCTCGGGACTGTAATTTGAGCGGTTTATGGACATGAAGGCTGATTGACTTTCTTTGCTGTGTCACATATAATCGTTCCGCAGAAATCATTGCTGGAGGAATGAACGCTTATGAAAAAGCCTGTACAGGTTATCGTGTGTGTACTTTTGGTGGCAGCTGTGGTGTGCTCGATCGTTCTGCTGAATCAGAAAAACGCTTTGAATGCAGATCTGTCTGCCCTGCGTGATGAGAAAATCACCCTGCAGACTGCGGCTGAGGAAGCCCAGGCAACAGTGGACACGCTGAAAAAGGATGCAGAAAACCTGAACAGCCGTATCAGCGAACTGGAGGAAACGGTTGCAGCACTGACAGAGGAAAAGGATCAGTGGGAAAACAATTATACCGATCTGTATGAGCGCGTGCGCAGCCTCCTGAATCCGGAATCCAGTGAGGAAACGGAAGGTGCCGCAGAAGAAGCCGTGAACGCGGCAGAAGAAGCAGCAGAGCCTGCGGAGGAAACCGTGCAGACCGAAGAAGCCGCTGCGGAGGCAGCTGTTGAAGAAACGGCAGCACCTGAGACTGATGCAAATCCGGAAGAAACCCCTGTGCCGGAAACCACAGAAACTCCCGCAGAAGCAACAGCTGAGCCAACCGCAGAAGCAACCGCGGAAGGCAACTGATGCGCTGAAAAGCTACAGAAAAAGAAAAGCCACCGGAGTCACACACGCATGACTCCGGTGGCTTTTTCAGCAGTCAGGTTCGCACAGGTCTTTTTCTGAACGCAGAGCAAAGCGGGAAGCAAGCTCGAGCAGGATACACACATTCGCAGCCATGGAAGGCACAGGCACGTATTCAAACCGTCCATGGGCGTTTTCATAACCGGCGGCATTGGAGCGATGAATTCACGAGTGATGAATTCAAGTGATGAACTCCGGTGCCGCCGGTTAAGAACGTTTATGTAAC
>CACYNZ010000013.1 GCA_902775835.1 uncultured Eubacteriales bacterium
CCGGCGGGAGCTGGTACTGGATCGCCTCCAGTTCCACGCTGTTCGGACTGAGCGCCGTGTTCCTGCCGTTTGTGGTCAGGGCACGCCCGCTCAGGAGTCTGCTGGGCGGCTGCCGGCGCTGGCTGGTGGTGCTGGCGGTGGACGGCGCGCTGTTTGTGAATATGATGAATATGATCACTTCCAGGGGAGCACTTACCGGAAGCAGCATTGTGCTGACGGTCTGCGCCCTGGCAGGGCTTGGCATAGCCGCCCTTGAAATCATGCGGAAAAGAGGAACGGAACAATGAGCAGAAATACGAGAATCATGATCGGGATTGTGGTGTGTGCGCTTATGCTCGTCACGGGCATTGTGCTGGCGGTATTTGACATGTTCCGCATACAGCCCGGGGAAGCATCCGGATACGCGGAGGGCGGCGCGGTCATCCGTGAAACGGTGGACAGTCTGGACATTGACTGGACCAGCGGGAAGGTCACGGTCATCCGCAGTGCGGGGGACACGTTTGAAATCAGTGAAACCTCCGACAAGCCCATCCCGGATAATCAGAAAATGCAGTGGCAGCTGGACGGGAAAACGCTGAAAATCCGACATTCCAGGCCGGGCATTCGGATCACGGGCGATGTGGAAAAGGAACTGACCGTGAAGGTCCCGGAAAGCGCCAGTTTTGAAGAGGTTTCCATTGATGCGACCTCGGGCGAAATCCTGCTCCCGGCACTACCCGCGGACAAACTGGATCTGAAAGTGACCTCCGGCCTGATTCAGGCGGAGGCGGATGCGAAGGACATCCGTGCCGGGGCGACTTCCGGGGATATCCGCCTGACGCTGGTGAGCGCCGCGGATGAAGTGAAAATGGAAGCCACCTCCGGTTCCGTGTCCCTGGAAGGCGGAAAAGCGGACAGGGTGAAAGCGTCCATCACCTCCGGCGGCATCGGAATCCGGATGGATGAGGTGCGCCGGTTGGATGCCGGCAGCACTTCGGGAAACATCCTGGTGGATGCGGGAAAGACAGAAGAGGCGGAGATCCAGGGAACGAGCGGCAATATACAGGCTGTGTTCCGCGCCTTTGAGGAACTGGATGTGGGTACCACATCCGGCAGCGTATCCCTGAAACTGCCGGTACAGCCAGGATTCACCGCGGACATGGATAACTCCGGTGCGCTGGAGTACAGCCTGCCCTTTGCCCGGCAGGGTGACAAGTATGTGTGCGGCGATGGCAGCGGAAAAGTGGAAGTGCACTGCACATCCGGCAATATCCGGATTGACGCGGTGGAGGAATGAGAAAACGGTCCCGGCGGCGGGACCGTTTTCTCATGGGCATACATCAGGAAAGGAAGCGTTATCTGGACGGGCTGACTTTCAACGTTCTCAGGAAGGCTTTCCGGGTATCGTCAATCCTGTAGCTCTCCAGGGCTTTCTGGATGGCCCTGTTGTGGGTCCATATGTCCAGCACCGGGTGCGTGAAGTACGGGAGAATGCTGTCATACTGCTTGGCCAGGGCCGTGGCGAAATACCAGGCGATCATCATGCGGACATAGTATTCCTCAGAAGAAATGGCGGCGACCATGTCCGGATAGGCGGGCAAGAAGTCCTCGTCCAGAAAATGATTCATCAGCATCCGGATACCGAAGCGGATGGTATAGGTGTGCCCATCCCCGATCCACCGGCGGATGGGATCCAGCAGCTCCAGGTGATGCTTTTTGAAAACCCCGGGCGTGAGCTGATCGCAGGTGGCCCAGTTGTCCACATAGGGGAGGAAGCGGTCAACGGCCTCAAGGCACACCCGGAAGTCCCGGATCCCGGAGATCAGGAAGGCGTGGAGCTGGTTTTCGTCGAACAGGGCATGGGGAAGGCTTTCCAGGAACTGGCCGATGTCCTCCCGGGGGAGAAGCTGCCGGGCCAGGGCGCGCAGCTGCGGCGTGCGCACGCCGATAAAAGCGTCCGGTGAGCATTCCGGGATCAGCTTCATCTGAAAATCACGGTAGGGTATGTCCTGATGGGCCAGAAGTTCTTTTCGGATTTCATCGGTGATCATGGCTTTTTCCGCCTTTCGCGTAGATTCCGGCCGGATATGGATGTCAGAAGAATTCTGAGTGCAGGATACGGATTCCTGCCGGGCCTGGAAATGGCATTGCGGTTTTGCGCGGCAAGGAATAGAATGGGCATAAGGAAAACATATCTGAGCAAGCCGGGAGGACACAGTTCATGGATTCGATTGCCGGGATCACGGAAAAGATGATCGCCTATTCCAGGGGAAATCTTCACGATATTCATCACTGGCTGAAGGTCTGGGGATACGCCCGGACCATCGGCATGCAGGAGGGCCTCAGCCTGGACGAGCAGTTTGTGCTGGAAGTGGCCGCCATTACCCACGACATTGCCTGTCCCGCGCTCCGGGAAAAGTACGGGAACACGAATCATGTGCTGCAGGAAACGGAAGGCGCGCCCATGGTGCGCACGTTCCTTGCGGATACCGGCATGCCGGATGCATGGATCGAGCGCGTGGCGTTCCTTGTGGGGCATCATCATACCCTGGAAAACGTGGACGGAAGGGACTGGCAGATCCTGCTGGAAGCTGACTACCTGGTCAATGCCGGTGAAAAAGGGTACAGCCGGGAAGCAGTTATGAATTTCCTGAATGCCCATGTGAGGACGGAGAGCGGAAAGCGCATGACCCGGCTTGTGTTCGCGCTTCCGGAAGAGGAAAGGTGAAAAGACATGCAGCCCAATATCATTATGATCATGACCGATCAGCAGCGCTTTGATGCCATGGGATGCGTCAATCCGCTGGTAATCACGCCCGGCATTGACAGCCTTGCCCGGGAAGGAATCCTGTATGACCAGGCCATATGCCAGTGCCCCATGTGCGTGCCCAGCCGGAACTCGCTGATGATGGGCATGTACGCCTCTCAGACCGGTGTGCGCAGCAACCGCGGCGCGCTTCTGGACGAGACCCGGCTGCCGGCGGTGCCGCTGCCGCAGCTCCTGCATGACGCGGGATACTTCTGTGCCGGGTTCGGCAAGACCCACTGGAATCACGCGCGGCCTGGCGAAATGGGGTCCCGGCGCGGGTTTGACGTGCGCGCCGAGGGCCAGAGCCGGAAGTCGATCCTGTGCGAGGAAGGGGCCGTGATGATGGATGACGAGGACCCGGAAGGCCTGAAAGCCTACTATGAGGAGACCGGTGAGTTCGGGTCCGGCGAGGAAAACGCGCTGGGGTATATCGGGAAACTCAGTCAGCTGCCGAAGGAGCATCACCGGGACGGGTTCATTTACCGCAAGTGCATGGAGTTCCTGGAACAGTATCAGCCGGACGGGCGGCCGCTGTTTCTCTATTTCTCCCTCATCAAGCCCCACGCCGGGTTCAATATTCCGCCGGAGTACGAAAGCATGTATGACCTGTCCTCGATCCCGGACATGCCCAGTCCGCCCTGGACGGAAGAGCCGGACACGCATATCCGCGCGGCCATGAAGGTCAGCCCGTCCCTGCATCAGGTGCACTACGGCCGGAAGGAAGTGCTGGACAGGCTGTCACCGGAGGAGAAGCGGCATATCACCATGCGCTACTGGGCCAACTGCACGTTCATGGATGACTTTATCGGGGGCGTGCTCGGAAAGGTGCGCGAAAAAGGTCTGGACCGGAACACGCTGTTTGTGTTTCTTTCGGATCACGGGGAAATGCTGGGCGAGCGGGACGGCCGCTACAGCAAGTACTGCCTGTTCGATTCCAGCGTGCGCGTGCCCCTGATCCTGGCCGGGGATTATGTGGATCAGAAGCTGCACGGCACCCGGGACAGCCGGCCGGCCATGCTGGTGGATCTGGTGCCTACTCTCTGCGCAGCCGCGGGGATTGAGACGGATCCCAGGCTTCCCGGATGCGACCTGCTGGGCACGAGAAAACACCGCGGCGCGTTCTGCGAGTTCCACGGCGGCGGAGGCGAGGACGTGCCCACTGCGCCGGCCTGGATGTGGCGGAATGCGCGGTATAAGCTGATCCTGTTCCGGGATGGCACGGTACTGGATGACACGGAAATGCGCGGGGAACTGTATGATCTTCAGGAAGACCCGCATGAGTGGAACAATCGGTTTGACGATCCCGGCATGGCGGAAGTGCGCACCCGGCTTATGCTGGAGCTGACGGCACACATGTCCACCGCCTTTGCCAAAGGCCCTGCTTTCGGAGATTACCGGGGACTGGAACCGATCCGCCCCGTACATAAGGAACAATCGTGATGAGGAACGGACCTCTGGGACAGAACTGTCTCAGGGGTTTTTCTGTTTCAGGAATGCATCCTGCATCCCTCCGCCGTACTGGTGCCTGATATAATGCGGCTGAAAAAGCCCATGCGAAAAAAACAGAACAGTCCATCAGCCGGTTCCGGAACAGGAGGGGACGCTGAGCAAATGGTACAGAGTGAGAGAACACAGTTGGAAACGCAGCAGGCTGTGACGCGCGGAGCGGAAGAATACGAAACAGGCAGTATACTGCTGGGCACATACCGGATTGAAAGTGCACCGGTTCACGGCGGTATGGGCAGTGTCTGGCGGGTCCGGCATATGCAGTGGGATACGGATCTGGCCATGAAGCGGCCTCAGGCATCCATGTTTCTGGATGATGCCGCCCGGGCGAATTTTGTCCGGGAGTGCAGCTGCTGGATTGACCTGGGTGTGCATCCCAATATTGTATCCTGCTATTATGTGCGTGTGATTGACAGCGTGCCTGCCATCTTTTCGGAGTGGATGGACGGAGGCAGTCTGGGAGACTGGATCCGTGACGGCAGGCTGTATGCAGGAGAGAAACAGGAGCAGGAAGAACGGATTCTGGATATCGCAGTCCAGTTCGCGCGGGGACTCCGGTACGCGCATGCATGCGGCGTGATTCATCAGGATGTAAAGCCGGACAATCTGCTGCTGAACCGGTCCGGGCAGGCCAGGATGGCGGATTTCGGCCTGGCCAGGGCGCGAAGGAACCTGGCATTGCGGGAAAGGCCTGCGGATCACGGAGGAACGGTCATGACTCCGGCCGGCGGATATACACCGGCTTACTGTTCCATGGAACAGATGGACGGGAAAGAGGTGACCCGCCGGACGGATATTTACAGCTGGGCTGTTTCTGTCATGGAGATGTTTCTGGGAACCCGGCCGTGGATGAACGGTGTTGTAGCCGGCATGAACTGCAGGGACTATTTCCGGCAGACCAGGGTGCCCATGCCGGAAAGACTTGCGGACCTGCTCGCCTGCTGCATGGAAATGGAGCCCCGGATGCGGCCTCATGATTTTGAAACGGTTGAAAAGGAGCTGGAAGAGATCTGGCAGGATGTGGCCGGAAGACCGTATCCGCGGCCGGAAGCGAAAGCAGCACCGGGGAACGCAGACAGTCTGAATAACCGTGCACTGAGCTATCTTGACCTGGGCATCCCGGAGGAAGCGGAGAAGATATGGAATCAGATTTCCGCCTCCAGCCACGGTCATTCCGCATCGCTGTACAACCGTACCCTGTATGCATATCGCAGGGGCGGGATCCCCGGCGACCGGGCCGCGTTTAATATCATTGACTGTCTGATCCATACCGATTCGTCCGAGGAATTCCTTACCGGTGGTGCCAGGTTTCTGGCAGAGATCGGGCCCACGTGTGAAAGTCTGCTCAATAACATCTTTCTGCCCAGAATCCCGGACCGGGCAGTGGCTGAAGAAATCCGGAAGGGTATGGTGAATCGAACGCCGGCTCCCTACATGCTTTCCCGGATTGCCACGCTGTCTGAGCAGGAAAGGGAGGATGAAAGATTCAACCGGAAAGCCCGTGAAATCCGAGGATTCATGGATCAGGGCAGGTATGCGGAAGCCTGTGTGATCATGAATCGTCTGATTCATCGTGAAAAAGGGTTTTCCAATGTGTTTTACCGGCCGGATTGGCAGACACTCAATGATGCGCTGGGCAGGAAATGTCATCCCTTTTCCGTGCTCGACTCCGTGGAAGAAATGTGCGCTGACGGTCTGAGTCCGGATGACGGGGTATCCTTCAGCCAGGATGGAACGCTGCTTCTGTGCGGGCGGAAACTGTACTGTGTCAGTGATCACCGTCTGCTGTTCGAACCGGAGGATGAACACTGGAGATGCATTGTCAGCTGCCTGAGTCCGGATGGGAGCTTTTATCTCCGCGTTATTCCGGGAATCTGGCGTGTGGAAAAAGTGAATGCCCGGACCGGTGAGGTGCTGGCGCATCTGGAAGGAACCAGGGGCATGGTGTTTACCCTTGCTCTGAGTCCGGACGGGACCGTGCTTGCTGCGGCTGACATGGATGGCGTGGTGCATCTGTGGGATGCGGACGGCCGGAAGTGTGAGCGGTACGAATGCGGGGACACAACGGTCCATGAAATACAGATCAGTCTGAACAACAGGTACGTGCTGGTGCGCACGTCCGGTCAGATTCTGCGTATTGACAGGGAAACACAGCTTGTTCTGGCATCGGAGGAGCTGGAGGACGCGGATGGAGATGCTGTTCAGGGCCTGTGCGTAAACCTTCAGTTTGAAAGAGCGGTGGTGATATGCAGGCAGGGTGAGGCCCGGATATTTGATCCGGATCAGTTCCGGGTGATCAGACCGGGTCCGGAGGAGACCCGGATGACCAATATCCGGTGTATCAGTTTTGCGCCGAATGACTGCTCCGTATTCTTTGCCGCGCAGGAAGGACGGGACCGGTATGTGATCCGGATGGGACTGCCGCAGGGGCTTATGTCCACCCTGGTATGCCGGGTGCAGGGAAATGTGTTCCGGATGGCAGTATCCCGGGACTGGAAGCATGTGGTCTATTCCGACGGCCATCGTGCGCATCTGCTGCGGTGTGTCCTGAATTTTGCACCGCCGTGGTCAGAGGATGAGGATCGGGAGGATATCCGTGCACGTTTTCTGGGTGGTTTGCCGGAAACGGTGTCGGAAATCATGGAAACGCGTTTTGACATACTGGAGGAGCAGAACCGCTTTACGCCTGAACATGCCGGGAGACATATACGGGCGTATGCCTTGCTGATGCACCGTCTGTATCCGCAGAAAAGCGCGGAGGAGCTGGAAGGACTGCTTTCCGAAGACCTGGCAGCGCGCGGATATGGCTCTGTGGGACAGGATGACATACGCCGATTGCTGCACGAAGTGTGCGCAACCGGGGGCCGGATGCCGGATATCCTGGGTTTTCTGGAAATGGAGGCACGCAGACGGATGAAGGAAGAGAAGAACAGGAAGGTGTGACCTGCTGCCGGAACAGGCATAGTCATCGCAGGGAAAGCCGGACCGGGTGGGATGCTGTAGCGTTCATCTGCGGTAGGTACAGGACGTATTGCCAGGAAGCATGGAAGGATGTATGCTTTCTGATGAAAAGGACAGATACTGCACTGGGAGGGCATGGGTATGCGGCTTCGGATGAAACTGCTCAGCGTACTGGAAAAGGTATTTCTGGATGAGGAACCCGCGGAAAACCTGCAGGAATTGCGGCTGGAAGGCTTTGAGAATGAAACGGTTTCCTTTCAGGCAGCGTTTTGTCTGGAAGGGCGTGACAATGCCTGGATCAGGCCGGAGATCGAATCCCCGCTGAAGGCCTGCATCCGCGTGCGCCAGGTACGGCATGTGCCGGTGCGCTTTGCCTGCATGCCGGACAGTGATGACAATTATCTGCGCCGGACACCGGGACTGTACCCGGATCTCCTGCGGGAAATGCGGCCCCACGGTCTGCATGTCTGTCCCGGGCAGTGGAACACACTCTGGCTTGATGTGGAGCCGGAAGGCAGGGTGGCGCCGGGAACCTATCCGCTGAAACTGAATCTCCTGGACGAGGACAGCGGGAACCTGCTTGGCACCGCGGAAATCCGGGTACACATTTTCCCCGGCATGCTGCCTGCGCAGACCCTGAAATGCACCCGCTGGTTCCACTATGACAGTCTGGCGCACGTCTATGATGTGCCGGTGTTTTCCGAAGCGTTCTGGCGTATTACGGAGAATTTCATGCGCACCGCGGTGCGCCGGGGCGTCAACATGATGCTCATGCCCGTGCATACGCCGCCGCTGGATACCCGGGTGGGCGGTGAGCGGCTGACGGTCCAGCTGGTGGACGTGTACCGGAATAAGGGCGTCTATTCCTTCGGGTTTGAAAAACTGCGGCGCTGGGCGGACATGGCCAGGCGCTGCGGCGTGGAATACTTCGAGGTCGCGCACCTGTTCACGCAGTGGGGCGCCGGGTTCACGCCGAAAATCATGGCGGAGGTGGATGGGGAATACCGGCGCATTTTCGGCTGGGATGTGCCCGCCGGCAGCGGGGAATACCGTGCGTTCCTGGACAGCTATCTGCCGGCGCTGCGCGGGGAGCTGCGAAAGCTCGGCATGGAAGAGAAGTGCGTGTTCCATATTTCGGATGAGCCCGGGCCGCAGCATCTGGAAAGCTACCGGAAGGCCCGCGCCATGGTCGAAAAGCATCTGCAGGGCTGCGTAATCATGGACGCGCTGTCGGACTTCCATCTGTGGGAAAACGGCGTCGTGTCGCATCCAGTGCCCGCGCTTGACCATATGGATCTCTTTGTGGCCGCCGGCATTCCCGGACTGTGGACCTACTACTGTGTGGCGCAGTACCGGGATGTGAGCAATATGTTCATGGCCATGCCCAGCGCGCGGAACCGGATTCTGGGGGTACAGCTGTTCCGGTATGACCTGGAAGGCTTCCTGCACTGGGGCTACAATTTCTACGGCGCCCAGTATTCGGACTACCAGGTGGATCCCTATGAGATCACCGACGGGGACGGGTTCTCGCCCGCCGGCGACTGTTTCCAGGTCTATCCGGCCAGAAACGGCGAGCCCGAGGAGTCCATCCGGCTGATGGTGACCTTTCATGCGCTGCAGGACCTGAGGGCCGGCGCTGGCTCGAAGCGCTCTCAGGCAGGGAGGAAGTCCTGCGCCTTGTAAACGATGGGCTGTCAGAGCCGCTGACCTTCCGGAACTATCCCAGGGACGCAAAGTATCTGCTGGATCTGCGCCAGAAGGTGAACCGCGCCATTGCCGAAAAGACACAGAACGGGTGAAACATGAAAAAGCCTGCCGCGGCAGGCTTTTTCTGTGCCCGGATCAGAAGTTCCGGGTCATATCGTACTTTTCAAAGAATTCCTTTCTGAAGTCCAGGAAACGGTCCTCCCGGATGGCCTCGCGGATCTGCTCCATGAGATGGATCAGGAAGCGCAGGTTATGGATGGACGCCAGGCGGCCCGCGGTGATCTCGCCGGCCTTGAACAGATGCCGGACATAGGCGCGGGAGAAATGCTGGCAGGCATAGCAGTCGCATTCATCGTCAATGGGCGAGAAGTCATGGGCATAGATGGCGTTCTTCACCACCACGCGGCCCTTGCTGGTGAGCACGGTGCCGTTGCGCGCGATGCGGGTGGCCAGCACGCAGTCGAACATGTCAATGCCGCGCAGCACGCCTTCCACCAAGCAGTCCGGGGAGCCCACGCCCATCAGGTAGCGCGGCTTGTCGGCGGGCATGTAGGGCATCATGGCTTCCAGCATGTCATACATGATGGGCTTGGGTTCGCCCACGCTCAGACCGCCGATACCGTAGCCGATCATGTCCATGTCCGCCAGCACCTTGGCGCTTTCAATGCGCAGGTCCTTGAAGAACGCGCCCTGCACAATGCCGAACAGTGCCTGATCCTCACGGGTGTGGTAATCCTTGCAGCGCTGCGCCCAGCGGTGGGTGCGCTCCATGTTGATCTTGGCCGTGTCGTAGTCGCAGGGATAGGCCGTGCAGACATCAAAGGCCATGGCGATATCCGAACCCAGCGCCTGCTGGATGTCCATGCTGGTTTCCGGGCCGATGAAATGCCGGCTTCCGTCGATATGGCTCTGGAAGGTGACGCCCTCCTCGCGGATGGTGCGGATCTTGGAAAGCGAGAACACCTGGAATCCGCCGCTGTCAGTGAGAATGGGCTTGTGCCAGTCCATGAAAGTGTGCAGGCCGCCGGCTTCCTGGACGAGGTCCTCGCCGGGGCGCAGGTGCAGGTGATAGGTGTTGGACAGAAGAATCTGGGTCCCGATCTCTTCCATCTCCCTGGGGGTCATGGCCTTGACCGTGGCCGCCGTGCCGACGGGCATGTAAATCGGGGTCTCGATATCCCCGTGGGGGGTGTGCAGTACGCCCAGCCTGGCGCCGGACTGCTTGCAGATATGGGTGACTTCATAGGAAAAAGGTTTGGTCATGTCAGACTCCTTGCATATGCTGTTGGGCCTGGAATTCAAGCCAGATGCCGTCCAGATGATCCTGGAACTGGGTAAAGATGCCGGCGTAGGGCATGCTCATGAAGGACATGATTTCATGGGTCACGGGATGCTCAAAGGTGAGCTTGTAGCCGTACAGGGCGATCTGCTGGCCGGGAATGCCGTTGCCGTAGCGGTTGTCGCCCCATATGGGGGTTTTGTTGTGACTGAGCTGGACCCGGATCTGGTGCGGGCGGCCGGTCTCGAGGCGGATCTGGCAGAGCGTGAGCCCGTCACGGCTGCAGAGCCGGCGTCCGTGCAGAATGGCTTCCTGCGCGTTCTTTTCGTCCGCGGCAGCGACCCGGACACGGTTGAGCTTTTCATCCTTCACCAGGTAGTCGATGAGCGTGAAGCTCTCCGGCAGACTGCCCTCCGTGACGCACAGGTACTCGCGTCCGAGCTCGTGCTTCTGGAACTGGGCGCTGAGCCGGGACGCCGCCTTGCTGGTGCGCGCGAACACCATGAGCCCGCCCACGGGACGGTCGAGCCGGTGCACAAGGCCGAGATAGACATTGCCCGGCTTGTGATAGCGCACCCGGATGTCTTCCTTCAGGAGACTGAGGATATCCGTGTCCCCGGTCTGGTCGGCCTGGGAAAGCATGTTGGCGGGCTTCACGGCCACCAGCACATGATTGTCCTCATAGAGAATATCAGGCACGGAACCACCTCCCGCTGGCGCCGCAGGGCAGAACACCGCCGCTGGTCACCGGCAGGCAGAGCTCCTGCGCGTCCACCGTGCCGCCCAGGCGGGACCTGACCAGGCGCTCCAGCAGGTTGGAAAGCACGGACGCCTGAAAACCGGTGGTATAGGAATTGATCAGGAAGAACACCGCGTCATCCGACAGTACCTGGGAGCAGACATCCACCAGGTCGTACAGCTCGCTTTCCAGCTTCCATACCTCGCCAGAGGGTCCGCGACCATAGGACGGAGGATCCATGAGCAGGCCGTCATAGGTATGCCCGCGCCGGATCTCGCGCTGCACAAAGCGCTTGGCGTCCTCCACAAGAAAACGGAAGGAGGTTTCCGGCAGATGGTTGAGCTGCGTGTTCTCCCGGGCCCACTGCACCATGCCCTTGGACGCGTCCACGTGCGTGACGTGCGCGCCGGCGGCGGCCAGGGCCACGGTGGCCCCGCCGGTGTACCCGAACAAGTTCAGCACCTTCAGCTGACGTCCGGCGCCGCGGCAGAGTCCGTCCATCCACATCCAGTTCGCTGCCTGTTCCGGGAACAGGCCGGTATGCTTGAAACCGGTGGGCCGCACATAGAAGGACAGGTCCCCGTGCCGGATCGTCCAGCGCTCCGGCAGGTCGGTGCGGAATTCCCAGCTGCCGCCGCCCTTTTCCGAGCGGTGGTAAATGGCCTGGGCATGCTTCCATTCCTCCGGCGCCATGGGCGGCCATATGGTCTGGGGGTCCGGGCGTGCCAGCACAATCCGTCCCCAGCGCTCCAGCTTCATGCCCTGTCCGCAGTCAAGCACTTCATAGTCTTTCCAGGTATCGGCTAAAAACATGCTCTGCTCACTCATCCTCTTCAAACTGTGTCAGTATATCATCATGCATGCGGATCATGGCATGCACCACATCCATGACATAGAGCCGGTCCAGGCCTTCCAGGGCGGGATCCGTTTCCACGCATTCCCGCAGGGCGGTCACGTCGCCCAGAGCCGCGTGCGCGGCAAGCCGCGAAGCTGTGTCAATGTCCGCCATGAGATCGAGCAGCGGACCGGGCATGGACAGGGAAGGCGTTTCATCCTCACCATGCCTGAGCACAAGAGGTGCCTCCACCAGCGCTTCCGGGGAAAGGCCGCGGATCAGGCCCGCGTTTTTCCGTGAAACGCCCTGCATGCTCAGATCTTCCCTGCGCAAAATGGCCAGGCTCAGTTGGCCGGGGCGCAGCGGCGAAGTGCGGGTCAGAAGCGTGAGCTGCGAGATCATGCCGTCCGGGTCACGCAGGCCCTTGTCCTTGACGGTGTTCATGTGCAGGATGCGGTTCCTGCGATGCTCCACGCTTTCAGACAGCTGCGGGCGCGCGTCCGGCATATACCCTTCCTGGGCCGCCATGAACTGGGCATGGTCAAGGGGCGAACCGATGCACACACTGTCCAGCTCCTGCAGCCAGCGCTGGCTCATGCTGCCGAAGGCGCCTTCCGCCATGCGCTCGCGTACCCGGGGCATCAGGTCTTCGCCGGTGGCGCGGTCGGTCATGGACACAAGGAACTGGAATGAGGGCAGGCCTGCCCAGCTGACATCCACTTCCTCAAGCTTGTGGCCGGTCTCCGCCGCCAGGCTGTCCGCGCCCAGCGGGCCGCGCAGGGGAGAGGTGCCGAGACCCAGCGCTGTAAGCCCCAGGGCATGGAAGATTTCCAGGCACCGGCTCATGGGCTGGGAGAGACAGAGAATCCGGGCATGAGGCGCATGCGCGTGAATGTCCTCGCACAGCGGCATGAGCTGTGCGCCCTGACGCAGGGTGTGCAGGAGACCGCCGATGCCCCCGTTTACGCGGGCCTGGTCTTCCAGTCCGGTCTCGCCCTCCTGCGGACTCATCAGCGCCTGCCGGTCCTGATCGAAACGGCTCTGGGCCATCAGATCCCCGGCATAAAGCACGCAGTCAGCCCCGTCCAGCAGCTCACGCCGGGACGACACCGCCCGGAAGCTGCCGCCGTGCCCGGCACGGTCCAGACAGCGCCTGGCATAACCTTCCAGCAGTTCCTGCATGGAGCTGTTCTTTTCCTCCACACAGATCTCCGGGGCAGCCTGTCCGGCTTCCAGAAGATCCGTCAGCAGAGAGGGCAGCAGGACGGCAATATCCTGCCCGATCAGTGCGTACTTCAACGTCTCGCCTCCCAATACTCATAGGTCAAGATAGGATACCATTGCCGGAAGGAAAAGTAAAGGAACGAAAAAGGACGGGAAAGCATGAGAAAAGGCCGCGCATATGCGTCGGCCCCGGGATGCTGAGAAAACCTGACAGCTCAGTCTGTGCATTCGATCTGAAGATTGCGGAACAGGCCGTCTGTGCCGATGTCCACATACAGCCCCACGCTGCCCCTGGCCAGGGCACCGTGCTTCAGCGGACACACGTGCAGGAGCTTTTCGCCGTTTACATAGAATGTCCCGGCGTCGTCCTGGATTTCCGCATGGATATGGCACCATTCATTGAGTGCGATCATGTCCGCCCGGGCTTCGTAGATGTCAATGCCGAACTCGCGGAAATAGGCAAACGTGTACCCCGGATAAGAAAAATACTGGCATCCGTGCATTTGGCGTACAGGGTCTGTGCATCCGCGGCCGTTGGTGGGGCGGATGTAAAAGGACTCAAACTCGCTGCCAGAGGCGTCCGCGCGGAAGACGATGCCGATAAAGCCCCGGGCGTAGTCAGGCGCGTCCGGCAGAAGACGTCCGCAGACATCCACGTCAATGGTGCCGTTGTGGAAGGAAACGCCGTCAAGCCGGAGAAACGTGTTCTCATCCGGAAGTGTTTTTCCGGTCTTCTGCACCTGGATGGTCTTTTTGTCCGGGTAAGCAGCGAGTACGTGAACCGGTGTAAAATGCTCCTGTATCATGGGAATCTGCATGACATTACCTCATTTCTGCTGAATCTCTTACAGATAAGCATACCGGAAAAACCGGGACTGCGCAAGTCACATGTCTGCTTTCCAGAGCCCCGGGAACGTGATAAGATGCCTGTAACAGAAGCGGGGAGGCGGCAGCATGATCATCAACACGGGGCAGCGGACGGATATTTCGGCCTTTTATGCCAGGTGGTTTGCGAACCGCCTGAGGGAGGGCATGGTGCTGGTGCGCAGTCCCTACAACCCGGTGTCTGTCACCCGGTACCGGCTGGACCCGGAGGTGGTGGACGTGATCGGCATGTGCAGCAAGAATCCCGCGCCTCTGTTCCCATACATGGACCTGCTCAGACCCTTCCGGCAGCTGTGGCATGTGACCATCACGCCCTACGGAAAGGAGATCGAGCCGTTTGTGCCGGACAAGCGCAGCGTGCTGGAGAGCTTCCGGCGCCTGTCGGACATGGTGGGCCCACAGTGCATGGTCTGGCGCTATGACCCGATCCTGATCAATGAACAGTACCCGGCTGAGCGGCATATCCGGGCGTTTTCTTACATGGCCAGAGAACTGGAAGGGTATACGCATACAGCGGTGATCAGCTTTATTGACCTGTATGAAAAGACGCGCCGGAACTTTCCTGAGGTGCGCAGCGTGGACAGGGAGGACCGGCTCATGCTCGGCAGGGCCATGGTGGAGATCGCGAAAACGCATGGCATGACGGTGCGGCCCTGCGCGGAAGGCGATGAGCTGGCCGAGTTCGGCGCGGACTGCAGCGGATGCATGACCATACCTGTGTATGAACAGGCCATCGGGCGGCATCTGAATGTGCCCGCCCATGCGCCGGCGCGGAAGATGTGCGCGTGCCATCTGAGCGCGGATATCGGGGCCTACAACAGCTGCGGGCATTTCTGCCGGTACTGCTATGCCAATTATGACGCGGACGTGGTGCGCAGGAATATGAAGGAACATGATCCCGACTCGCCGCTGCTGATCGGACACCTGAAGCCCGGGGACGTGGTCCGGGACGCGCAGCAGGAAAGCTGGATCGATCCGCAGCTGAGCATGGATTTCCTGCCCTGATGTGCCTGACAATATATCCCTGCATGAAAGAAGCCCTGCGGCAGTGCCGCAGGGCTTTCACAGGTTCATAACAGGGAATCAGGCCTGCTGCTTCAGTCCGATCACGGCGTCCTCGCCGTTCACGTTCCATTCAGCACGCTTCCAGTCCTCAGGGCATGCGCCGCGCTCAAGGCTCAGGCCGAGGGTGGCGCGCAGGATCATATCCTGGTTCTCCGTCACCGCATCCCAGAGCTTGTCGGAGCATTCCATGCAGATCTGAATCCGGTCCGTGACCTCGAACCCGGAATCCTTGCGCTGGGTCTGGATCTTGGAGATGACTTCGCGGGCGAAGCCCTCGGAGATCAGGGCGGGCGTCAGGTTGGTGTCCAGAACCACGGTCACGCCGCGGTCTTCCTGGGCCATGAACCCGGGCTTCTGCATGGGCGAGGTGAGCACGTCATCCTTGTTGAGCTCCACGTCTGTGCCGTTCACGGTGAAGTGCACGGTCTCGCCGCGCTCGAAGGCATCCACGACTTCGTTGCCGTCAGCCGCGGCAAGGGTCTCGCCGATGGCTTTCAGGAGCTTGCCGTAGCGCGGTCCCAGGGTGCGCATCTGCGGCTTGAGCTGATAGGTGGTGAAGGCGCGCGCGTCCTCGGTGAAGCGGACCTCGCGCACGTTCAGTTCGTCACGGCACAGGTTCACATACTCTTCGGAGAAGGAAGCGCCCTTGACATACAGGCAGGACAGCGGCTGGCGCACCTTCAGGCTGGCCAGGTTACGGCAGCTGCGGCCCAGGGTCACGACCTCGAGCAGGGCTTCCATCTGCTGTTCCATGTCGGTATCCACATACTTCATGTCCGCTTCCGGGAACGTGCTCAGGTGCACGGAGTCCGGCGCGTTGTCCAGCTTGCCGATCACCAGGTTCTGCCAGATTTCCTCCGCCATGAAGGGCGTGAAGGGGGCCAGGATCTGGGAGAGCACCTTCAGGGTGTGATACAGCGTGGCGAAGGCGGCTTCCTTGTCGCCGGCCATGCCCTTGCCCCAGAAGCGCTCACGGCCGCGGCGCACATACCAGTTGGAGAGCTCGTCCACAAACTCGGCGATGGCGTTGGCGGGCTCGGTGCAGCGGAAGTTCTTCAGATCGTCGTCCACGCGCGCGACCAGGGAATTCAGCCGGGACAGGAGCCAGCGGTCCATAAGGCTGAGCTCCACCTTGTCCAGCGGATGCGCCTGGGGATCAAACCCGTCGATTTCCGCATACATGCTGAAGAAGGAATGCACGTTCTGCAGCGTGGCGAGGAAGCGGCAGGGGCCTTCCTGCACGGACTTTTCCGAGAAGCGGGTGGGCAGCCAGGCGGCGGAGGTGGTGTAGAAGTACCAGCGCAGAGCGTCGGCGCCGTACTTGTCCAGCATCTGGAAGGGATCCACCACATTGCCCAGGTGCTTGGACATCTTGCGTCCGTCCGCATCCTGCACATGGCCCATGACAATGACGTTCTTGAAGGGCGCACGGTCAAAGAGCAGCGTGGAGATGGCTTCCAGGGTATAGAACCAGCCGCGGGTCTGGTCGATGGCTTCGGAGATGAAGTCAGCCGGGAAGTTCTTTTCAAAGGTTTCCTTGTTTTCAAAAGGATAGTGCCACTGCGCAAACGGCATGGAACCGCTGTCATACCAGCAGTCAATGACTTCCTTCACGCGGTGCATGGGCTCGCCGCACTCGGGGCAGACCAGCTCCACCTGATCGATGAAGGGACGGTGCAGTTCCACGTCGGCGCCGGGATCCTTCACGGCCATGCGGCGCAGTTCCTCGATGGAACCCACCACATGCGTATGGCCCTTGTTGCACTTCCATACAGGCAGGGGTGTGCCCCAGTAGCGCTCGCGGCTCAGACCCCAGTCAATGACGTTTTCGAGGAAATTGCCCATGCGGCCTTCCTTGATGTTGTCCGGGATCCAGTTGATGGTGCGGTTGTTGCGCACCAGATTGTCGCGCACGGCGGTCATGCGGATGAACCAGGTCGGACGCGCGTAGTACAGCAGCGGCGTGTCGCAGCGCCAGCAGAAGGGATAGTCATGCTCAAAGGGCGGAGCGGAGAACAGGAGTCCGCGCTCGTCCAGGTCCTTGAGCACCAGGGGATCGGCGTCCTTGACGAACACGCCGGGCCACTTGGTCTCGGGCTTCATCTTGCCCTGGTCATCCACAAGGCAGACAAAGGGCAGGCCGGCGGCGGAACAGACGCGGTTGTCGTCCTCGCCGAAGGCAGGCGCGGTATGCACGATGCCGGTACCATCGGTCATGGTGACGTACTCGTCCGCGATGACGAACCAGGCCTTCTTGTCCGGCTCCACAAAACGGTAGGGCGGCTCATAGGAAGTGCCCACCAGATCATTTCCGACCATTTCCTCCAGGATCTCGATCTCGGCATCCGGGAAGATGGAGGGGATCAGGGCCTTGGCCATGATATATTTCCTGCCGTCCGCGAGGAACTTGGCATAGGTTTCATGGGGATTCACGCACAGGGCGAGGTTGGAGGGCAGGGTCCAGGGCGTGGTTGTCCAGGCCAGGAAGCAGGTGTCCTCCTCGCCGGTGACCGGGAAGCGGACCACGGCGGAGCGCTCCTTCACCAGCTTGTAGCCCTGGGCCACTTCGTGGCTGGACAGCGCGGTGCCGCAGCGCGGGCAGTAGGGAACGACCTTGTGTCCCTGATACAGGAGGCCCTTGTTCCAGATCTCCTTCAGGCTCCACCATTCGCTCTCGATATAGTTGTTGTCATAGGTGATGTAGGGATGCTCCATGTCCACCCAGTAACCGACCTGGTCAGACATTTTCTCCCATTCGTGCAGGTACTTCCAGACGCTTTCCTTGCACTTGCCGATGAACGGCTCGATGCCGTACTTTTCGATATCCTTCTTGCCGTCGAGGCCCAGGGACTTTTCCACTTCCAGCTCCACCGGCAGGCCGTGGGTGTCCCAGCCGGCCTTGCGCGTGGCGTTCTCGCCTTTCATGACATGATAGCGCGGGAACAGGTCCTTGATGACGCGGGTTTCGATATGTCCGATATGCGGTTTTCCGTTGGCCGTGGGCGGGCCGTCAAAGAAGGTGAAGTGGCGCTGGCTGTCCGCGTTGGCGGCAAAGGACCGGCGCACGATGTCGCGGGACTTCCAGAAGGACTGGACTTCGTTTTCCCGCTCCACAAACTTCATGTCTGTGGGGATTTTCCTGTACATGGCGAAGACCTCCGTGTGAATGTATTCCGGCACGAAAAAATCCGTCCCGGTTGATCTCGGGACGGATATAGATCCGCGGTACCACCCAAGTTGGCTAATGCCCACTCTGCGCTGAACAGCATGCCCTGTATCGGGAGCTCCCGGGCAGCCTTACATTGCTTGGGGCTGCCGCGCTCCGGAGTGATCCGCTTGAGCTGCTGCGGCTGCCGGGCTTGCACCATGCCCCGGCTCGCTTGAGTCCGTCTGCTCAGCCGTCTCCTTCACTGCGCTTAATTGAGGATTATACCCGGGAATCGGAAAAAATCAAGTCAGATCCATGGTGCTTCCGCCGATGAATTCACGAAGCAGGGACAGCGGCGGGATCTCGGAGAGAATGTTCTCGTCAATGTCGGGAATGTAGTTCAGGGTCTTCTTCAGGCGCATGGCCAGAAGATAGCCTTCCCAGTCCGGGTCCGGATGCTCGAGCAGGCCGTAGGCGAAGTGCCGGAGCACGGGCAGCTCATAGTGCAGCGTGGTGTTGAAGAAGGTGTCCGCCATCTCCTGGTAGGGGAAGATCCAGGTCTCCTCGCCGCGGCGCACGCTGGGCCACATGGCCAGCGTCTCCTCCGGGCTCGTTCCCCGAAACTTCCAGTCGCGCACAATCCGGCGCAGAAGACGCATGTCCGTGGTGCGGATGCGGTTGTGGTCATCCAGGTTCAGACAGGTGAGATCGGAGACAAAGATGCGGTAGATGGACGGCTCCGGCATACCCTTGGAGAGCATGGGGTTCAGGGCATGGATGCCCTCGAAGATGACAATGTCCTGATCGGCGAGCTGGATCATGTTCCCGCGCTTTTCGCGACGTCCGGTGCGGAAGGAAAACTCCGGGATCTCCACTTTCCTGCCCTTGAGCAGATCCAGGGTCTGCTTCTGCAGAAGGTCCAGGTCCAGGGTCCGTATATGCTCAAGGTCCACGGAACCGTCCTTTTCGCGCGGGATCTGGTCCCGGTTCAGGTAATAGTTGTCCAGGGAGATCCGGTGCGCCTTGTAGCCCAGCACCTGAAGCTGAATGGCCAGGCGTCCGGCAAATGTGGTCTTGCCGGAGGAGGAAGGCCCGGCCACGAGCACAATGCGCTTGCGGCGCGTGGCGATCTCCCGGGCACAGTCCACCAGCGCATGGTCGTGCAGCGCTTCATTGACCCGGATGAAGGAGCGCAGTTCGCGCCGTTCCATGAGCCGGGTGAGGTCGGAGACATTGTTGACCCCGAGAATGGAGCACCAGCGCGCCGACTGGGAGAAGGTCTCCATGAGATGCGGGCGCTCAATGTAGGGCGCCGGCTCCCGGGTATACTCGCTGTTGGGCAGGAGCAGGATGAGGCTCGTCCCGTGCAGGAGCAGGTCAAACACGGGCACATAGCCCGTGGAGGGCACCATGATGCCGTAGAAGTATTCCCAGATGCCGCCGCAGCCGTACATGCGGATCATGGGCAGGGGACGGTATCGCAGCAGCTGCACCTTGTCCTTCTGGCCCTTGTCCCCGAAATAGGCCGAGGCGTCCTGGGTCTTCCACATCTGCTTTTCGAAGGGCAGGTCCTGCCGGATGAAGTCCAGCATGCTCTCCTTGAGCAGCTTCACGTCCTGGCTGCTCAGCGGATGCCCGGGCAGGCGCAGCAGAATGCCGTTGCGCACGGAATACTCAAACCGGACCTGCTGGCCGGGAAAGACCTTTTCCATGGCCATGAGCAGCACATAGCGGATGCTGCGCTCATAGATACGCCGGCCTTCCGGTTCCTGCAGCGTGACGGGACGGATGGTGCCGTCGCCGCGCACGGACTCGTCCAGCTCCATCAGGTGCTGGTTGTGCACCAGGGCGAGGGAGGAAATATCCCCGCAGCCGAAGGCTTTCAGGCATTCCAGTCCGGTGATGCCGTCCTGGAGTTCCAGGGTCTGGTCCTGACAGGTAAGGATCATGGCACAAGCACCTCTCTTGTTGAATCACTGTGTCTGCGGAGCAGGAGCTCGGCATCCGGCATGCGGCCTTCCCGGCGTCTGGCCTCTTCCTGCAGGCGCTTGGTGTGCACATAGGCGATATTGGCACGCGTGGCGCGGTCGGCGCGCACTTTCATGGAGCACATGTTTCCCGTCAGCTGCAGGCTCAGCGTGACCAGCATCTGGCCGTGCCGCGAGCACCGCGCCAGGGACTGGTAGCGGTCCGCCGCCACCATCACATAGCTGCCGTCCGGCGTGCAGGGCCGCGCGCACACGGCACAGCGCGGCATGCGCGCCTGCTCGCTCTGCAGGGCCGAGGCCACGCTCTCGAACAGGTCGCCCCGGGTGACATGCGCCTGTACCGGCGCAAGAGGCCGCGCGGTCTCGCGGAACTCCATCACTTCGTCCGGGTGCTCAAGCGCCTGGAAGATGAGCGCGGTGTAGTAGGCGTCGTGGCAGGCGTTGTGGAAGGTGAGGTTCTCTTCCTCCGGAATGCCCATGAGCTCCACGGCGGCCTTCAGGTTCAGACGGTTGTCCAGCTGCTTTTCCTTGCGGAACAGGAGCTGGACGTCGTACATTTCCGGGAGCTCAGGATGCACATCGAAGAAATCCATGTTCTGCTTGAGCACGGAAATATCATCACAGCCCCAGGTCAGCAGCACATAGTCCTCCCCGCACCAGGCCGCGAACTGCTCCAGTGCCTCCCGGAAAGCCGGCGCCCCGGCCAGCTCCTCCGCCGGAAGGGAAATGCTTTCCTCCGGCTCGGAAAGATGCGCGTCCCGGATCAGACGCCCGTTCACCCGGATCGCGTAACGGGGCGTCAGCCGGCTGCGCTCCGTAAATCTGGAAGACCTGCTGCGGCGCGAGCCGATCCGCATTGACGACGGCAACATAAAGTCGCTGATAAAGGGAAAGACCGTGATGGTGACAGGAGCAGGAGGCTCTATCGGCTCCGAGATATGCCGGCAGTCAAGGAACCGGCACTGCCCCTCCCGCTTCCCGATCTCCGGGAACAGGAACCGCGCCTCGTCCGCCTCCGCGTCCACGAAGACCGAGGTGAACCCTGGCGTGTCAAGGAGGAAGCTGTCGTCCCCCGCGGCGCCCACGAAGAAAAGCTCCGTGTGCCGCGTGGTCTGCTTCCCGCGCGAGATCTTTTTCGAGATCTCCCCGGTGACCATGGCGGCCTCCGGGCAGATACAGTTCGTGAGGGATGATTTCCCGACCCCCGACGGTCCGGCGAGCACCGTGGTCTTTCCCTTCAGGTACGCGAGCACCTCAGGGATCCCCTCCCCGGTCGCCGTGCTGCAGCGCATGCAGCGGTACCCCGCCTTCAGGTAGCCGGAGGAGTACCCGTCTGTCAGGGCATCGTCCCCGAGGTCCGCCTTGTTCCACAGGATGGCGGTCGGGATGCCCTGCTTTTCCATGGTGCAGAGATACTGGTCCAGCAGGTAAAACTGCGGGTCCGGCTTCTTCACGGCAAGCACGATCAGCGCCTGGTCCACGTTGCTCACGGCCGGGCGCACGAGCCGGTTCCTCCTCGGAAGAAGCTCGGTGATGCTCGCCTCGCTGTCCTTTGTGCCGGCCTCGGTAAAGAGGACCATGTCCCCGACAAGGGGCTTCCTCCCGTCCTTCCGGAACAGGCCCCGCGCCTTGCACATATACTTTGTCCCGCCGCTCATGACCTCGTAAAAGCCGGCAATCCCCTTAATGATCTTACCTTCCATGCAGCACCGTCACTGCACCTTGAAGAACTGCACTTCGTAGCTCTTCAGGACTTCATCCGTATCCGCGTTGACGACCTCGACCCTGCCGGTGTCCACGCCGAAGGCCCCCTCGATCGCGCGGAAGCGCACGGGAAGGATGGTGTCGCCCGTCACAGTGCGCGGCTCCATAAGGGTCCTGACGACCCTGCTGCCGTTCACGTCCTGGCTCAGGCGGATCATCACGTTCACGCTGGTCGTGTTCGACCCCGGCCCGATCAGGTTCGTGAGCGAGAAGGTATTGTCGATCGACGCGACGTACTTGTAGTTCGAGTCGCCCCCGAGCGGCTCGACGATCAGGTCGCCCTCCGTGGAGGCCGTGCTGCCGTTCTCCGGCCCGAGGCTCACCATGAACGGGACCGCTGAGCCGGAATCAAGCTCCGTCCCCGCGGAAAGGCCCTGCGAGATGACCTGCCCCGCCGGGATCGTGTCGCTGTAGACGCGGCCGATCTTGCCCGCAGTCAGCTGTGCCGCAGTAAGCGCCTTCACAGCGTCCTCCTCCTTGGTGCCGACAAG
>CACYNZ010000014.1 GCA_902775835.1 uncultured Eubacteriales bacterium
GGGCCCGGAGTTTTCTTTTGCCTTGATGGGGTCAGGGCTTTGCGGTTTCCTCCGCGTCGTCCTCGTCATCGTCGTCTTCCTCTTCCAGATCATCGTCTTCAGAGGCTTCCGGCAGTGCTTCCGCATCATCCACATCCTCGGTCAGGTTCGGCTGATAGGCAGCACCAGCTTCGGTGTACTGGACGTCTGCCTGGGCAATCCAGGCATTGTAGGCTTCATTGATCACTGTGTTATGCAGGGTTTCCTCAAGCTCATCACGGATGGTGGCCTTGACTTCGTCGGTCAGTTCAATGGCGCCGGAGGGCACATCACGGGTATACTCGATGATGTGCACGCCGAAGCTGGAGACATAGGGCTTGGAGATGTCGCCCACATGATCCACGGAGAAGGCGGCTTCGGTGAAGACAGGATCATAGATGGAGGAATCGGCGAACACGGAGTAGCCGTCTGTCTTGTAGGGCTCGGATTCCATGCCCGGATCCGTGCCGTACTCGGCGATCAGGTCAGCAAAGGGCGTGCCGGATTCATACTTGGCCATGATCTCGTCAATGGTATCCTGCACGGAAGCGAGAACCGCCTCTCTTGCGGCGTCCACTTCTTCCTGGGTCACAGGCACCAGAGTGGGTTCCTCGGTTGCGGCAGGCGCTTCGGTCACAGCGGTTTCAGCGGCAGCTTCGGTCTCAGCGGCCTCGGCAGGCGCTTCGGTCACAGCGGTTTCAGCGGCAGCTTCGGTCTCAGCGGCTTCGGCGGGCGCTTCGGTCACAGCGGTTTCAGCGGCAGCTTCGGTCTCAGCGGCCTCGGCAGGCACTTCCGTTTCATCGGCTTCGGCTTCATCGGCGTTCTGCTGTTCTTCGAAGCGTGCCAGGAGATCCTGATACTTGGTCAGCAGCTCGTCATCCACCTTCAGCAGGATATGCTTGACGCCGCGGAATCCTTCAGGCGTATAGTAGGGGGAGACGGAGTAATACTGCACATTGATCTCATAGGCACCGGGGTCATTGGCGTACTGGTCCATGTCGGCCTGCACATGCTCGTTGAAGGCGTTCATGACGTCCTCGTCGCTGACGGACAGATCCTTGGCCAGCTCATCGCCGACCTTGTTCATGATCAGGTTCTCGGTGGCATCGGTGAGCATGGTGGTCTTGTCATAGCCGTAGCTGGCGGCAATGGCTTCAGCATTTTCACGGGCAGATGCCTTTTCTTCCTCGGTGGCATCTTCGGCGGGCGTAAGGCCGAACATGCTCAGGATCTGTTCCACCACGGAATTGTAATTGGCTTCCACCTGGGCGTTGAGGGCATCGAGTTCCTCGCTGCTCAGCTGATCCGCGTGGAATTCGGCGGCCTTTTCGTCAAAGAAGATTTTCTGAAGCATGGTGTCCATGGCCATCTGACGGACGATGCCCTGGGATTCCTCATCCGAGAGGTCATACCCGTAGTTGGAGTAATAGGCGATGATCATATCGACATAGCTGTCTACTTCCGACTTGAGCACCTGACGTCCATTGACGGTGGCAAGCACCGGATCCTCAGTGCTTTCCGCCAGGCCCAGGGGGCACAGGCAGGTCAGGAGAAGCGCCAGGGACAGCAAAAGTGCGGTTATCCTGTTTCTGTTCATGATGTCATTCCTTTCTGTCTCCGCATTGCGGAGAAATGAGTACGCTGAAATTATCCCACGCGATATGGGGGAATTCAAGAAATCTCGGGAAATGTTACAGTCTATTCATGAATGCATTCCGGTGTCGATCAGGCGCATGCGCCGGCGGTAGCCCCACATGAGCAGGACGGCTGCGCCGATCCAGGCCGTGATCTCGGAAAAGTATACGCCCCATTCCCCGAAAAAAAGGGGGAGGATCAGAGCACTGGCGATGCGGCAGATGAGTTCCACGCCGCCGGACAGCATGGGGACGAAGGTGTCGCCGATGCCCTGGAGGGTGGAGCGGAAGACGAAGAGCAGGTACAGGAAGGGCAGACCGGAGGCCATGATAATCAGGAAGCGGTAGCCGTAGAGGAGCACCTGCTTCACGATTGCCGGATCGTCTTCCACAAACAGGGAGAGCAGGTTTCTGCCGAACAGGATCATGACGGCCGTGATGGTCAGGGCCACGCCGGTGGCGATCCAGGCGGAGTGCCGCAGGCCTTCCCGGATCCGGTCTGTGCGTCCGGCGCCCAGGTTCTGCCCGGCAAACGTGCCCATGGCATTCCCGATGGCGGTCCCGCACATTTCCAGCATGCCCTGAAGACGCGAGGCGGCGTTGTACCCGGCCATGAAGATGAAGCCGAAGCCGTTGACCACGCGCTGCAGCACCAGTCCGCCCAGCGAAATGATGAGGTTCTGGAACGCGATGGGCGCGCCGAGCCGGATCAGCCGGCGCATCATGACAGGATCCGGCTTCAGGTCCTGACGCGATGCGTGCAGTACCGGCAGGTGCCAGATGGCGAGCAGGCACACAGCGGAGGAAACCGCCTGGCTTGCGGTGGTGGCCAGGGCGGCGCCGGTGACGCCCAGATGCACGACCATGACCAGCAGAATGTCCAGCAGGATATTGCAGACGGTGGCCAGGGTAAGCGCCAGAAGCGGTGTGCGGCTGTCACCCACGGCGTGCAGGAAGCCGGCCATGAGGTTGTAGGCCATGATCAGGGGCAGGCCGGCAAAGACAACGCGCAGATAGGTACGCGTCATGTCCACTGTGTTTTCCGGAAAGTCCAGGACACGCAGCATGGGCGTGAGGCATGTCTGGGCAGTGATTTCCAGCACAATGACCGTGAAAATGGACAGAAGAATGCTCTGGCCCACGGCCCGCCTGAGCCGCGGATGGTCCCCGGCGCCGAAGGACTGGGCAATCTGAATGCCGAAGCCCTGGGCCAGGCCCATGGCGATGGAAAGCACAAGCCAGTCCAGCCAGCCGGACCCGGACACGGCCGCCAGGGCGGCCACGCCCTCCCCGCGTCCGATGACCAGGGCGTCCACAAGATTGTAGAGCTGCTGCAGAATATTGCCGGCGGCAATAGGCAGGCAGAAAGCGAGAATATGCCGGGCAGGCCGGCCGGTGGTCATATCCCGTACACGGGGCATAGGAAACCTCCTTGAAAAAAGCGCGGAGACATGCTCCGCGTTTGGGGACAATCCGGGTCAGGGTAAGGGTCAGGCCTGAGGTCCGGTGATGACTGCCTTGATGCGGCGTACGCCGGCGGAAGAGGACTCTTCCTTCTGGATCTTGAAGCTGCCCAGCTCGCCGGTATGCTCAGCATGCGGGCCGCCGCAGATTTCGAAGGAGAAATCACCCATCTTGTAGGTGCGGACGCGTTCGCCGTACTTGTTCTCGAACAGGCCGATGGCGCCTTTGGCCTTGGCTTCGGGCACGGTCATTTCCTCGCAGACCACGGGAACGTCGGCGGCAATGGCTTCATTGACCAGCTTCTCCACCTCGGCGAGCTCCTCCTTGGTCACCTTGCGGCCGAAGGAGAAGTCGAAGCGCAGACGCTCGGCGGTGATGTTGGAGCCCTTCTGGGCCACTTCGTCGCCCAGCACCTTGCGCAGGGCAGCGTGCAGAAGATGGGTGGCGGTGTGCAGACGCGCGGTCTCCACGGTCTGGTCGGCCAGGCCGCCCTTGAACTTCTGGTCAGCACCCTGATGGCTCAGTTCCTGATGCTTCTTGAAATGCTCGGCAAAGGCTTCGGTATCCACGCCCAGGCCGCGCTCCTTGGCCAGTTCCATCGTCATTTCGATGGGGAAGCCGAAGGTGTCATAGAGATGGAAGGCGCTCAGGCCGTCAATCTTGCCGTCCTGCACGCGGGAAGCCACCTTGTCGAATTCCTTGGTGCCCTGCTTCAGGGTCTTGGCGAAGCGGGCTTCCTCCAGGCGCAGCTGCTCGAGCACGAAGGCGGAGTTGCGCTCCAGTTCCGGATACGCGTCCCTGTACTGGGCAATAATGACCTGTGCGATCTCGGCGGTAAAGCCTTCGGGCATGTTCAGCTGCATGCCGTAGCGCACGGCGCGGCGGATCAGACGGCGCAGAATGTAGCCCTGGTCCGTGTTGGAGGGGGACACACCGCGGTCATCGCCGAGAATGAAGGTGGAGGTGCGCATGTGGTCGGCAATGATGCGGAAGGCACGGGTGGTGTCCTCGTCCGCTTCATACTCGCGGCCGCACAGCTCGCTGATCTTGGCAAGGATGCCGGTGAAGGCATCGGTGTCATACACGGTTTTCTTGCCGTTGAGCACGCCGATGGTGCGCTCGAGGCCCATGCCCGTGTCCACGTTCTTCTTGCTCAGGGGAACGAAGGTGCCGTCCTTCTGCTTGTTGTACTGCATGAACACGTCATTCCAGATCTCCAGGTAATGACCGCAGGAGCAGGCAGGCGAGCAGTCGGGGCCGCAGGCGGGCTTGTCGGTGATAATGAACATTTCGGTGTCCGGGCCGCAGGGACCGGTGATGCCGGCAGGGCCCCACCAGTTGTTCTCCTTGGGCAGGTAGAACAGATGGGATTCCTTGACGCCCATGGAGCGCCACAGGTCATGGCTTTCCTCGTCGCGGGGGCAGTCTTCATTGCCGGCGAACACGGAGAAGGCCAGACGGTCGGGATCAATGCCCAGGTATTCCGGGCTGGTCAGGAACTCCCAGGACCAGGAAATGGCTTCCTTCTTGAAATAATCGCCCAGGGACCAGTTGCCCAGCATTTCAAAGAAGGTCAGATGGCTGGCATCGCCCACGTCATCGATATCGCCGGTGCGGATGCACTTCTGTACGTCGGTGAGCCGGGTGCCGGCGGGATGCGGCGTGCCCATGAGATAGGGCACCAGGGGATGCATGCCGGCCGTGGTGAACAGAACGGTGGGATCGTTCTCCGGAATGACGGAAGCGGAAGGAATGCGGTGATGTCCCTTGCTTTCCATGAAAGCCTGGAACTTTTCGCGCAGCTCCGCGGAGGAAATCTGTTTCATACTCAATCGCCCTCCCAAAAACAAAAGCGAAATATACCGCGCCATTATAGCAAAGGAAGCCAGTGTTTGCAAGGATTTACCGGCATCGGATCGCGGCGCGCAAAGAAGAAAACTGCTTGAGGAAGCCGGGGAAAACAGGTACAATGTCGCCAGGAGAGGAGTGACAAGTCATGCATGAAGTCATATCTGCGCTGAGCCTGCCCCTGCCGGAAGAAATCCTCAGACTCCGGGAAGCGGGTGAGACTGAGGAGGTCATGGAAGCCCTGGAGAGCTGGCTGAAGCGTCCGCTGCCGCAGATGCTGCGTAACCGCCTTCTGGTGGAACAGGAAAGAATGCGCCGGCTGAGCGGCGAGTATCCATATACCCGGGAGGAAGTGCTCAGGCAGGCCATGGACGCCTTCCCGGCCATGACGGAAAAGGACTTCCGGCAGCTGGAACTGGAAGGCAAGATCTCCTTTCTCATGGACCATGGAAACAAGCGGTACTTTGTCCGGGCGGTGCCCACCCTGAAAGGGGACGCGGATGTGCGCCGCCGGTTCGGACTGAAGGTGGAAAGCGCGGACGCGAACCGGGATCCGCTGATGCGCGCGGTCATGGAGCGCGGAAATCTCCGGCGCCGGCTGACGCTGGAAATCGGCATCGGCATGAAAGAGGAAGCCTTCCGGCCCGGGCATTACCGGGCATGGCTGCCGCTTCCGCTGGAGCGGGACCAGCAGTCCGAGGTGGAGATTGAGGCAGGGGATGCGTATATCGCGGCTAGTGACGCGCCGCAGCGCACGGCCTTCTTTGAAAAGGACATGGAAAAGCCGGGCATGTTTTCCCTGAAATGCCGCTATGTAAACACCATCCGGTATGCGGACCCGTGGAAGGGAAAGCCGGAGGTGCTCTATCCCGCCTCGCCCAAGCCCGGAGCGGAGGACCTGGCGGAGGACGGACTGTATATGCGCTTCACGCCCTATCTGCGGCAGCTGGCCGCGGAGCTGACCCAGGACCTGAAGTCGGACCTGGAGCGCGCATGGGCATTCTACTGCTTTGTGACGCAGCAGGTGAAGTATTCCTTTGTGCGCGAATACTTCCTTCTGGACGCGCTGGGCGAATTCTGCGCCGTAAACTTACGGGGCGACTGCGGACTCCAGGCACTGCTGTTCATTCTTCTCTGCCGCATCAGCGGGATTCCGGCGCGCTGGCAGAGCGGACTGGCCATGGATGACCTGGACCCGGGCATGCATGACTGGGCACAGTTCTATCTCAGCGGCTGGGGCTGGCTGTTTGCGGACTGTTCCTTCGGCGGTAGCGCCTTCCGCAACGGCAGTGAGGAGCGGCACAGGTTCTATTTCGGGAACCTGGATCCCATGCGGTATGCTGCGGCGCGGACCTTTTTCGGCGAGTTTGACCCGCCCTGCCGGTTCATCCGGCACGATCCCTATGACAATCAGACGGGCGAGATCGAGCTTGACGGCCGGTCCCCGGACTGGACGGAGGTAAGGCGGGTGCACCGCCTGCTCCGGTGTGAGGAATGGACGGAACAGGGCTGGACCACGGTCTTTGAACAGAACTGACAGGCACACAAAAAAACGGCTGCGAAGGAGGAACTTCGTAAGGAAGTGCCTCCTTCCCTTTTAGAGGATTGAAAGTGTTAGTCAACACTGGTATAATCATCTCGATAAAACGGAATATTTGGAGGAAGCATATGATCGTCTATCATTATAGCCAGACATTAATGGAAGAGGATCATTTAGAGCCGGGCCATCTGAATTATACGGATCTTTGTGAACCGTTCATGCAGGCATTGTTTCACGGTCGGGATTGCTTTTTCGGTATGCTCCTGAACGGCAAGTATATGTTCGCGGTACTCAATAGATCACATCTCCGATACTGGGCAGATTATGCAAAATGGGCTACCGAAGGTTTGTTCGAGTATGTTCGTAAATACGAGTATCCTCAATGTGTCAGCCGTCTTCGCTGCAATTATTTCTGTACCGATCTCAGCGATTGCATTAGAATGTTTAATGAAGACTGGGGAGAAGAAGACGAAGAAGAAAAGCAGAAAGTGCATCTTTTTGAAGTCGAAGTCCCTGAAGACGGTCTGGAAATGAGAGATATTTCCATTTACGATGCCGCCTATGACGCGATTCATGATAGGCAAGACGTAGACACTGCGCTTAAGTATGCGAGAAAATACTTTGCCGGAGAGCATGGCGAGAAGCCCAATTGGGAATATTTGTCCGCAAGTAATGCAGTGGCTGTCAAAGACATCTCTCACTATCTGCGAGAACAGTAATGAGCATCATTCGTCCGAATTTGAGTTTATAGGGAATAGCTTCCTTTGTCCCCAATCATAACGAGCATCGGATTTTGCCCCACAAAATCCGAGAGACAAAATAGGCGTGACCGCAATGGTCACGCCTATTTCATATCCTTTTAGGTGGTTATACCCTGGCCCAACAATTATTTTACTGAGAAGCACGCTATTGTTGTGAGGAGCGAAGCGAGGTCGGATGAGGTGTAGACGAGAGCAAGCAAAACCTCGGGGCACCTTCCTTGCGGAGGGTGCCCCGACGGCAGCCGTTTTCTGTTGCGGAAAACCCAAGAAAGATCAGAAGCGCATGCGCTCCTCGATATAGCTGCGCAGGTCCTTGATGGCCACGCGCTCCTGCTGCATGGTGTCACGGTCACGCACGGTGACGGTCTGGGTTTCTTCGGTCTCGAAGTCCACGCAGATGGCGAAGGGCGTGCCGATTTCGTCCTGACGGCGGTAGCGCTTGCCGATGGAAGCGGTCTCGTCATAGTCCACGGCGAAATACTTGCTCAGCTCCTCATGGATGGAAGAGGCCAGGGCGCCCAGCTTGTTCTTCTGCAGGGGGAGCACGGCAGCCTTGAAGGGCGCCAGCGCCGGGTGCAGATGCAGCACGGTGCGCACGTCCCCGCCTTCCAGTTCTTCCTCTTCATAGGCATTGCAGAGGAAGGCCAGCAGAGCGCGGTCCACGCCCAGGGAGGGCTCGATGCAGTAGGGGATGAACTTCTCATTGGTCACGGGATCCAGGTATTCCATGGACTTGCCGGAATGCTCCTGATGCTGGGTCAGGTCATAGTCCGTGCGGTCCGCCACGCCCCAGAGCTCGCCCCAGCCGAAGGGGAAGAGGAACTCGAAGTCCGTGGTGGCCTTGGAATAGAAGGCCAGCTTTTCCGGCTCATGATCCCGCAGGCGCAGGTGATCTTCCTTCATGCCCAGGGCGACCAGCCAGTCGCGGCAGAAGGAGCGCCAGTAATTGAACCACTCCAGGTCCTCGCCGGGCTTGCAGAAGAACTCCAGTTCCATCTGCTCGAACTCGCGGACGCGGAAGATGAAGTTGCCGGGCGTGATCTCATTGCGGAAGGACTTGCCGATCTGGGCAATGCCGGCGGGCAGCTTCTTGCGGGTGGTGCGCATCACGTTCTGGAAGTTGACGAAAATGCCCTGGGCGGTTTCGGGACGGAGATAGATCTCGTTGGTGGAGTCTTCCGTCACGCCCGAGTGGGTCTTGAACATGAGGTTGAACTGGCGGATGCCGGTGAAGTTCTTGCGGCCGCACACCGGGCACTTGATGTCATGCTCGGCGATGAAGGTTTCCAGCTCCTGGTTGGACCAGCCGTCGCCGGTTTCCTCGCCGTGGGTGAAATCCTCGATGAGCTTGTCGGCACGGAAGCGGGCCTTGCAGTCGCGGCAGTCCATCAGCGGATCATTGAATCCGCCCACATGGCCGGACGCCACCCAGACTTCACGGTTCATGAGAATGGCACAGTCCAGACCGGTGTTGTACTTGCTTTCCTGGACAAACTTCTGCCACCATGCCTTCTTGATGTTGTTCTTCAGTTCCACGCCCAGGGGACCATAGTCCCAGGTGTTGGCCAGACCGCCGTAAATCTCACTTCCGGCGAAGATCAGGCCGCGGTTTTTGCACAGGGCTACCAGCTTATCCATTGTCAGCTCTGCCATGCTCTGTTTCCTCCAATCCATTGCGTTTCGGGTATCTTCGGTATCATAGGCACTTGCACAGGCTTTGTCAAGGCATGAAGTGGAAAACGCCAGGCGATATGGGGACGCTTTCCACAAAATTGATGAACTTTCTGCAAAAAAGAGAGCCCCTCTGGGGATAGACAAGAAGACAGAGGTGTGTCAGAATTTTTTTGGCAAGTGACTTGTGCACTTATAAGTATGTTGTTATAATAATAACAGTGATTTGGAATATCAAGAGCATCGCATGGGACAGATTTCCGATGCGGTGAAGGAGGATTATCTGTGAAAAAGGACCTTGAGGCACTGATTGCAAAACTGCCGGAAGGCCGTGGCGATCTGAAACTGCTTCCATTTCTGGACATCTGGCCGGAAAAAAGCCAGGATGCCATGGAGCTGCGGGACGTGCTGTATGATCCCAAGAATACACTTGCCTCCATCGTGAACCGGAAAATCAGCAGCAACCTCATGCCGGCCGCAGAGGATTTTCTGTGCTGGTCGGGATTTGATCTGGAATCCGATATCAATGAAATGCGCCGGGATATGGAAAAGCACGAAAACTGGTGGGATATTCTCAAGCGCAGGGCAGGCGGGGAGACGCTGGAATCCATTTCCAAGACCCATGGGCTGACCCGGGAACGGATCCGGCAGATCAGTGTAAGGTGCGTGGAAGAGTTTGCGAACCGGGACGGCGAGCGGCTTCTTGGAAAAATCTATGCCATGGAAAACGGACGCGAAGTGATCCGGCGGGAAGAGCTTACCCGGTACTTCGGCGATGACATGGAAGCCTATTTCTATATGTTCCAGCAGATCGCCGACCAGTCCACGCTGTTCCGGTACCACGAGAAGCTTGCAAGCTTTGTTTTCGGGACCCGCCATGACGAAGCGCTCCGGCAGGCCGGGCTGTTCGTCAATGAAATGCCCAGCGTGTTTCCGGACCAGCAGCTGCAGAGCTATCTTGACCAGGCCGCTTCCCGGAAGCTTGAGGAGAGCACGGTGCTGGCGACCATCAGGAGCGTGTATGAGTACCGGGGCAACAGCTGGCACCGGGGCAAGGTGCGCATCCACAATGTCTGCAGCGGCATCATGGAGCGCTTCTACCCCGAAGGCGTGTATATCTATGATAAGGAAACCCTGGCGGAATTCCGGCGGCATGCGGAGGAAATCTACGGGACTGCGGTCCAGCTTCCGCCCCAGGACCATGCCCTGACGGCGGTGATCGGCCGCATCGGCATGCTCTGCGGACGCGGCATTTACCGCCCGGTGAAGCACCGCGTGATCCCGCCGCAACTGCTGGAGGAGATCAAGACATACATGCGCGAAGCCGGCCAGCAGAGCTACATGTTCAATACCCTGTTTTCGGTGTTCCGGGAAAAACTGCTCGCCTACGGCGTGGACAACCGGTTCTATCTGCAGGGCGTGCTGAAGGCGGACCTGGGCGAAGGCTATGAGTTCACCCGCGACTATGTCACGGAAACCGGAAAGGTGACGAAAATCCAGGACATCATCGTGGAGGCCGTGAAGGAATACGATGAGCCGGTGACCAAGGTGGAGCTGTCCGGCCGCTTCCAGGGCGTTCCGGACATAGCCATCAGCTATGCGCTCATGACGCCGGACGTGGTGAACTATTTCGGCAGTTATATGCACCTGAGCCGCCTGAAGATCACGGAAGAGGAAAAGAACGCGATCATCGCGGAAGCCGATGAGATGATCCGTGACGGCAGGCCGCACACGGCGGAAGAGCTTCTGAACATCTGCCAGAAAAAGTATCCGGAAGTGCTCAGCCGGATTTTCATCCGCACCCAGTTTGCTATGTACAGCTTTCTGGGCTGCATTGCGCCGGGACGCTATGAGATGGACCGGCCGCAGATCGCGCGCCTGGACTCCGAGGGTGGACGTGCCATGCAGGCCAAGCGCCAGGAAGAGCTGGCCGCCCGCAAGCCCAGGGAAAAGAACCAGCGCCCGCGCCGCATGGCTTCCTTCGAGGAAGTGGTGGATTATGTCAGCAGCTGCGGACTCAAGGGCACCAGCGTCAATGCACTGCACAGCAAGTTCCATGTGACGCGCCAGCAGCTGACCCTCCTGCAGCAGGACCCGAGGATCGTGGTCATGCACGACCGTCTGATCCATGAGTCCGCCATGGTGGGATGGGAAAGCGCCAGGGACCGGATCTATGATGTGGTGGCACCCATGATGGCCGAGTACGGCGTGCTGCGCAAGAACGCGCTGTATGCCACGTGCCAGCCGGTGGTCCAGGATTTCCTGACGGAAAACCGGATGGACTCGGAGGACGATGTGTTCTATCTGTGCCGCCATCTGTTTGAAAAGGTGCATTACCGGGATGCTGACTGGCATTTCCATCTGCACAGCCAGAGCGTGAGCACCAAGCGTGGCAGGGAAGACATTTCCTTCTACGGCCAGGTGACCGAGTTCTGCCGGAAACTGGACCGGCCCATCACCTATGAGGAGCTGAAGGAGCGCTTCACCTTCCTGGGCTACAAGACCAACAGCCTCAAGTACAACATGCGCCTGTGCGAGGAGCCTGCCTTCTATATCTATCAGCCGGATACGTATATCATGGCGGAAAAGCTCAAGCTGACTGACGCGTGGTTCGACGGCGTCCGGGCGTCCCTGGGGGCTCTGCTGAAGGAGCACAGCGGGATCGTGGTGTTCCGCGAGATTACGGATGCCTGGCTGCAGGAGCATCTGCCGGCCGTGCCCTACCGGGACCTGAAATGGACATCACTCCTGCTCCAACAGATGTGCATCTTCTATCATGACCGGATCGGCGCGAGAACCATCCGCTCCTTCGGCATCTATGACTACAACAACCTGCATTCCTTCCTGGTGGAGTACAACGGAGAGACAAGACTTCTGCAGGATGTGCTCTGGGACTGGCTCCTTCTGCAGGGCTACGGCGGAAAAACGCTGACCATTCCCGAGCTCTGGGAGCTTTTGGTGGAGCGCAAGGTCATGGATCCCTCCGTCATGGAAAGCATCGGCCAGTTCTCCGGCGTGCTCAGGGACCGCCGGAAATATGACTGGGATATGGAAAAACGTGCGGTGACCATACTGGAAAAGGCACCGGACAGTGAAGACTGATGTCCCCGGAATGATTCATGAAAGGATGTCTGCGCAAATGTGCGGGCATCCTTTTTCCGCGCGCGGATGAAAAGAGTTTCCGCCCCGGATTTTCCCGGAGCCGACAATATGGTATACTCTCAGGGATGAATCGGCAGCGACCGCATAACATGAAATATGGGAGACGGAAAGAATGGAAACCGTTCTGTTTCACGCGTCACAGGATGCGGACTCTCTTTATATGCTGGAATCCTGCGGGGGCGGCTGGGTGCTGGCGCTTCCGGAAAAGAACATGCGCTATCTGAACCTGTGCATGGAAGTGACCGGCGGACACAGCCAGGCCTTTGAACTGCAGGCTTTCGGCGGGGAACCGAAGCCCCGCGTGGTGGTGCGCTTCGGTCTGGCGCCGAAGATCCGCGCACATGTCTGTCTGGACCTGAACTGGCTGGACGGGCATATCCTGTTTCCCGGGCATCCGGCGGGCATGCAGAAGATTGTGGTGCACGGCTCGCGCATTGCCAGGGAGGAGATACGTGAGCTCCGTCTTGTATCCATGCCCGGTGCGCAGCCTGTCGAGGTCCGGCTGGAGAGCATGGAATGGTGCGAAACGCCTGAAGTCCGGGATAAGGTTTCCGGACAGAAGCAGATCGATGCTTTCGGCCAGTACGCGCTCCGGGAATGGCCCGGAAAGGTGCATGACCGGGAAAGCCTGAACCGGACACTGCGCGCGGAGGCGGAAAAGGAAAGCATATATCCCGGAAACATGTTCACAGCCTGGGGCGGATACCGCCAAATGCCGATGCAGGCGGGCACCGGATTTTTCAGCCGGGTGTGCCGGGACGGACGCTGGTATCTTCTGGACCCGGACGGGCATGCGTTTTTCAGCATGGGCCCCGACTGCGTGGTGGCCCGGTGCGACGGACGCATTGACGGCCTGGAGGAGATTGTGGACCTGCCCGGGGAAGACCCGGAACTGTACGAGGACATGCGCCGCACGGACTGGGAAAACCGCAGGCAGGGGCGGCTGGTGTCCTTTGAGCGCGCCAATCTCAAGGCCGCTTTCGGCCGGGACTGGTACAGCGTATGGAAGCGCATGGTGGTGGGCCAGCTGAAGCGCATGGGCATGAACACGCTGGGCAACTGGTCGGATCCCGCGCTGTACGGCGCCATGCCCTATGTCACAAGCCTTGAGCGGTTTCCGGACACGCAGCACAGGATCTTCCGGGATTTCCCGGACGTGCTCAGCCCTGAGTACGCGGAGGATGCCCGGGCCTGTGCCCAGTCCCTGAAGGCACGGGCGGAAGACCCGTGGATGATCGGGTATTTCCTGCGCAATGAGCCTTCCTGGGCTTTTGTGGACGAACTGGTGATCGCGGATGAAGTACTGCGCGATCCGGAGATGACCTGGTGCAAGCGCGCCCTGATCCGCTTCCTGCAGGACAGATATAAAGCGCCGGAAGCCCTGAGCCGGGCGTGGAATCATGCGTTTGCGTCCTTTGAAGACCTGGAAAAGCCCCTGGACAAGGCATCCGCCCTGTCCGCACAGGCCATGGCGGACCAGCGCGCGTTTTCCGGGCAGCTGAACCGCGCCTATGTGGAGATCCCTGTAAAAGCCTGCCGGGAGATCGACCGGAACCATATGATTCTCGGCATGCGCTGGGCCTGGATCTCGGACCCGCTGCTGGTGTCCGGCTGGGACTGCTTTGACGTGTTCTCCATCAACTGCTACGCCCAGGATCCCACACCGGCCCTGGAAAGGGTGCGGGAACTGAAAGTGGACCTCCCGGTCATGATCGGGGAATTCCATTTCGGTGCGCTGGACCGGGGTCTCACGGCCACGGGCCTTGAGGCGGTGGAAAACCAGGCGGAGCGCGCAAAGGCCTACCGGTATTACACGGAGCGCGTGGCCGCGCATCCCCAGGGTGTGGGCTGTCACTGGTTCCAGTGCTATGACCAGTTCGCACTCGGCCGGTTTGACGGGGAGAATTATCAGATCGGGCTGATGGACATCTGCCTGCAGCCGTATCCGGACATGGCCGGGGCTGTGGAAAGCACGGCACGGGCAGTGCCGGGCATACTTACAGGCGCGGAAGAGCCGTTTGCGGAGCGGCCCAGGAGCCTTCCCATGATTGCCTATTGAGCGGAAAAGAGGGATGGATATGACCAAAAAGCATGTCACCATCTATGATGTGGCACGCGAGGCCGGGGTTTCCCCGGCCACCGTTTCCCGGATCCTCACGGGGACGGCGAGAGTGCGCTCTGTCAAAAGGGAGCGGGTGCTGGAAGTCATCCGGCAGATGAATTTCCAGCCCAATGCCTTTGCGCGCGCGCTGTCGGAAAACCGCAACCGGATGATCGGCATCATGGTGGCGCATACGGGAAACTCGTACTACAACAGCCTGTTTGCCGCCTGTCAGAGCGAAGCCTACCGCAGGGGATATGTGAGCATGGTCATGAACACCTATTCCAGACCGCAGTACGAGGAGTCCGTTATGATGCGCATGCAGGAGATGCGCCCGGAGGCGGTCATCATCGCCGGGGGACGCGTGGACCTGGAAGTGCCGGATCCCGCGTTTATGGACCTGCTCAGAGCAACCCGGGAGAGTGTGCGCCTGGTGGTGGGCTCCCGCAGCCCCATGCCCGGGATTCCCGGCGTGGCGGTGGATCACAGCATGTCCATGGAGAAGGCGCTGCGGTACCTGGCGGACCTGGGGCACAGGAAGATCGGGTATGTCTATGCGGGAAGCCCGTATTACGGGACCATGGAACGCCTGCGGACCTTCAGAAAGGTGATGGCGGAACTGGGCCTTGAAGTCCGGGAAGACTGGCTGGTGGAAGGCGCGGACTATGGCATGGAGTCCGGCATTGAGAGCATACGGGCGATGATGTCCGGCAGCGACCGGCCCACGGCCGTGCTCGGTATGAATGACATGGTCTCGGCCGGGATTCTCCAGGGCCTTCAGGGGATGGGCCTGCGTGTGCCCGAGGATGTCTCGGTCATGGGATTTGACGACACCTATATTTCCGGCATCACCACCCCGAAGCTGACCTCGGTGGGCTACAACTATGAGGCATATGCCTCCCTTCTGCTGGATGCGTGCCTGTTCGAAGGGGATATGGAAGCGTACCCGGAAAACCAGAGAATCCCGGTGTTCATCACCGAGCGGAATTCCTGCGCGGCACCCGCCGATGAATGAAAAACCTGTCAAAATGGTCAGAAAACAGCAAAAATTAGATAACTAACCTATTGCGTTATCCATACAGTGGTGCTAAAATCCTGTCGAAGCAATTGGTATGTACAGATACGGGGTCTTGAACTTGGAGCCGATATTTGTACGGCAAGTTTTGAAACCGGTTTCAAAAATAAAAACAGTCCTGTTTTTGTGATGAGAGACCGATTCCGGAAAAATAGAATCGGGAGGATGTGGATTCATGCAGAAAAAAGTCGTGAATCAGGGAAACCTCGGAAGAAAGCCTTCTGTATGGCACACCATCGGTCAGAATCGTACGCTGATTCTCATGTGCCTGCCGGCAATCATCTTCTTTTTTGTTTTCTCCTATATGCCCATGCCGGGAGCCTACATTGCCTTTACCAATTTCCAGTACAACAAGGGTATTTTCGGCAGCGATTTTGTGGGCCTGAAGAACTTCCAGTTCCTGTTCATTTCCGGACAGCTGGGTCTTCTGCTGCGCAACACGATTCTGTACAACCTGGCCTTCATTATTCTGGGCAATGTGGTGCAGCTTGCCTTCGCCATCCTGCTCAATGAAGTCCAGGCCAAGACCTACAAGAAGGTCAGCCAGTCCGTCATGTTCCTGCCCTACTTCATTTCCGACGTTCTGGTGTCCCTGCTTGTGTACAACCTCCTGAACTATGACTACGGCTTCATCTCCCATCTGGTGAGAGCCCTGGGCGGGGATATGCCCAAGGTGTACCAGAATGCGGCGGCCTGGCCGTTCATCATCGTGCTGGTGAACCTGTGGAAGTCCACGGGCTATGGAACCGTCGTGTACTTCGCGGCCATCACCGGCATGGATTCCTCCATGATGGAAGCTGCGCAGATCGACGGTGCCAATGCATGGCAGCGCATCCGCTACATCACGCTTCCGACCCTGAAACCCACTGTCATCATTCTCTTCCTCTTCGCCATCGGCGGCATTCTCAAGGGCAATTTCGGTCTGTTCTACAACCTGGTCGGCAACAACTCCATGCTGTTCAAGACCACGGATATCATTGAGACGTATGTGTACCGTTCCATGATGAACAGCTTCAACTTCTCCCAGTCCAGCGCCGTGGGTCTGTTCCAGAGTGTGGTTGGCTTCTTCATCGTGCTGGGTGCCAACGCCTTCGTGAAGCACCTGGATCCGGACTACGCTCTGTTCTGAGCATGCAGGAAAGGAAGTAAGAGTCATGACAAATACACAGCCCAGACAGATGCATACCACGAAGATCAAGAAGGATTCATCCCAGATCATCATCAATATCATCACCTATGTACTGGTCACTGTCTTCTGCGTGATCTGCATTCTGCCTTTCTGGATGATCATCGCATCGTCCTTCTCCACTGAGGATGCCATCCGGCGCTCCGGCTTCACGCTGTGGCCCACGGATTTCTCTACCTATTCCTATGGACTGCTGTTCCGGTCCCCGGACCAGATGATCGGCGCCTATATCGTCACCATCTGCCTGGCCGGCATCGGCACGGCCGTCGGCCTGTTCATCATTTCCATGACGGGCTACGCCCTGCAGCGCAAGGACTTCCCCTACCGCAACGGGATCATGTTCTACATCTATTTCACATCCCTGTTCTCGGCCGGTCTTGTTCCTTTCTATCTGCTGATGGTGCAGACCCTGAACCTGAGAGACAGCTATTTCGCCATTCTGCTCCCGCTGCTCATGAGCCCCTGGCTGATCGTTCTGATGAAGAACTTTGTCAAGGCGATTCCCCATGAGATCACGGAATCCGGCAAGATTGACGGCGCAGGCGATTTCAAGATCTTCTATGCCCTGATCCTGCCTTCCCTGAAGCCGGCTCTGGCCACCATCGGCCTGTTCCTGGCTCTGAGCTACTGGAATGAATGGTACTATTCATCCCTGTTCCTCACCTCCAAGGTGGAGTACAGACCCCTGCAGTATCACCTCTACAACGTCATCAACAAGGTGGCGAGCCTGAAAAACTCTGTGGCCGGTTCCAACGTCGTGATTGAAGACCTGCCCGGAGAAACCCTGAAAATGGCAACGGCCGTGGTGGCCACCGGTCCCATCATTCTGCTGTACCCCTTCGTGCAGAAGTATTTCGTGGCCGGTCTCACCGTCGGTGCCGTGAAGGGCTGAGAACCGTTTCTAAACGGCTTTGCCGTATAGAAATATAATCAAGGAGGATATGCCTTATGAAGAAACTGATTGCTATGCTGATGGCTCTGGCCATGATGCTCTGCATGCTGCCTGCCATGGCTGACAGCGCGATTGACACGTCCAATCACGTGAAGATCGTATACCTGGTCACCGGCGACAAGCCCACCAACCGCACTGATGAAGTGCTGGCCAAGATCAACGAGCTGCTCACCGAAAAGGTGAATGCCGAGCTCGAGTTCCGCTGGATCGAGTGGACCGACTGGCAGACTCAGTACAACCTGGCCCTGGCCACCCAGAGCGGCGACATCGACCTGATCGGTACCGCCACTGACTGGCTGGATGCATGGCCCAACAGCCAGAAGGGTGCTTTCATGCCCCTGAGCGAAGACATGCTGAAGACCTATGCTCCCAAGACCTGGGAGAGCGTTTCCGCTGCTCACTGGGATCTGTGCAAGTACAACGGCGAGATCTATCTCATGCCCGAAGACAACTATGCACAGTGGACCAACCACGGCTTCATGTATCGTCGTGACTGGGCCCGTGAAGCCGGTCTGGAAAACGGCGTGCATTCCTGGGCTGACCTGGGTGTGTACTTCCAGTATGTGAAGGACAACAAGGAAGGCGTCATCCCGTGGGATGCCAACGGCAACGGTTCCTCCTACAGCCCCCAGATGGCTGGCGGCTGGCAGGCTTCTCACACCGGCAACATCGCCATTGAAGGCTTCCCGGTACCCATCTTCTACGGCGAGAGCAAGGAAAATCCCTACACCCTGAGCCGCTATTATCTGGAAGGCGACGAACTGGTCAACTTCGCCAAGGAAATGAAGAAGTGGGCAGACGCCGGCTACTGGCGTGCTGACGTTCTGAACTACACCGGCGACGTGGCTGCTGAAATGGAAGAGGGCAAGACCGCTGCTCATCAGCATCACACCCAGACCTGGACCGGCGAGCGCACCACCATGGAACGCAAGCAGCCCGGTTCTGACCTCGGCTTCTTCTGGTTCGGCGAAGAGCAGAGCAACCTGATCGCTCTGAACATCACCCATGGTGCCATGGCTGTGGCTGCCCAGAGCAAGAACCCCGAGCGCGCTCTGATGGTCTATGACCTCATGCGCAATGATCCCGAAATCTATCACCTCATGCAGTATGGTTTCGAGGGTGAAATGTACACTGTGGACGAGAACGGCCTGTTCTCCCGTCCTGAAGGCTTCGAAGACAGCACCGACGGCGTGTCCTTCAACTTCTGGTGGGGCCGCAACGACGATCTGGAGTACAGAAACGCTCAGCTCGACTGGGATGCCATCGAAGAGCTGTATGCCAAGTATGACGAAGTCAAGATCGACTATCCTTATGGCCAGTACATCTATGACAACTCCAATGTTGGACCTCTCATGGATAACCTGTCCAATGTGTACAACACCTATATGCCTCTGATTGTTTTCGGCATTGGCGATCCTGAAGAAAATGTTGCTGCATTCCGCAAGGGACTGCAGGATGCTAACATCGAACTCGTGATGTCCGAAATCCAGAGCCAGCTGGACGCTGTGTACAAGAAGTAATCCAAGTAACGGATTCCGGGGGATGCCGCCTGCGGGCGGCATCCCTTTTCTGAAGACAATGGAGGGAAACCATGGCTGAACAGAGCAGATTGGATGCATCCTGGCTGTTTCATTCCGGCGAAGCCGCGGATGCTGACTTCATGGGATATGATGACAGGGCATGGAAACGGGTGAATCTGCCGCACGACTGGGCGGTGGAGCAGCCGTTCGACCGGTGCTGGGCCAGCGGAACCGGGTATCTGCCCGGCGGGACCGGCTGGTACCGGAAGCATTTTGTGCTGCCCGAAGGCGTGGAAGGCAAACGGGTCCGTGTGACCTTTCAGGGCATCTACAAGCACGCCCGGGTCTGGATCAACAGCAATTACCTGGGTGAGCATGCCTATGGCTACACCTCATTTACCATGGATATCAGCGAGTTTGCGCATGCGGGCGAAAACGTGCTCGCCGTGCGCGTGGAGCATGAGGACGTGGCGGATTCCCGCTGGTATACCGGCAGCGGCATTGACCGTCATGTGATGCTGGAAATCTCCGATATGACATGCTTTGCGACCGACGGCATCTTTGTGAGCACGGCGGAAGCGGACGCGGAGAAGGCCGTGCTGGACATTTCCTGGGAGACGCTGGGCGGGCAGACTGTCCGCTTCCAGCTCGAGGACCAGGCCGGGCACGTGATTGCCGGGACAGAGGCAGCCTGCGATCAGAAGTGCACAAAGCTTACGACTGGCAAAGTGAGCCTGTGGAGTCCGGATGTTCCGGTGCTGTACACGCTGGTGGGCCAGGTATGCCAGGACGGGGAAGTGCGGGATGAAAAACGCATTCCTGTGGGCATCCGGACCTTCCGCTTTGACCCGGATCACGGGTTCTTCCTGAACGGGGTGAGCATGAAGCTCAAGGGTGTGTGCGTGCACCATGACGCGGGCTGCCTCGGCGCGGCTGTGCCGAAGAATGTCTGGGCCCGCCGGCTGAAAGCCTTCAAGCGCTGCGGTGTCAATGCCATCCGCACGGCGCATAATCCGCCGGATCCGGACCTTCTGGACCTGTGCGATGAACTGGGCTTTCTGGTCATGGATGAGGCCTTTGACGAATGGGAAGGCATCAAGAACAAGTGGTGGCAGGGACACAATGTGTATCCGCCCAAACATTTCGGATATGGTTCGGACTTCCCGACATGGCACCGGATCGACCTGGAGAGCATGGTGCGCCGGGACCGGAATCATCCCAGCATCATTCTCTGGTCCATCGGCAATGAGATCGATTATCCCAACGATCCCTATGTGACGCCTCTGTTCAGGGAAATGCTCGGAAACAATGATGCCGGAAAGCCGGCCGCGGAGCGGATGTACGATGCCCGGAAGCCGGATGCCTCCAGACTGGCGAGAGTGGCCCGGGAACTGGTGGATATCGTGCATAACCTGGACACGACACGGCCTGTGACCTCCGCCATGTCCTTCCCGGAACTGTCCAATCACACGGGGTATGCGGATGTGCTGGACCTGAGCGGTTACAATTACCGTGAATACTTCTACGAGGATGACCACCGGACGTATCCCGGCCGCGTGCTGCTGGGCAGTGAGAACAGTCATGATCCGGATGCCTGGCTGGCAGTGCGGGATCATGAGTTCATTTCGGGCCAGTTCCTGTGGACCGGCGTGGATTTCCTGGGCGAATGCCGCGGCTGGCCGGTCCGGATCAGTCAGGCGGGCATGCTGAACCTGGCAGGCTACGAGAAACCGATGGCCGCGCAGCGGCGCGCGCTCTGGACGGATGCTCCCTGCCTCAGCGTGGCGGTGTGCAGACCAGAAGGCAAGGGCGAGAGAGCCTGGGAAGACGAGTTTGTCTGGCAGGGCGAGGCCGGGGAGAAGCGGTTCGTGTCCGTTTATACCAACCAGGGCAGCGCGGAACTGTTCGTAAACGGCCGGTCCCAGGGCGTGAAGCAGGTGGACCGCGACAGCTGCAGGGCTGTGTGGGAAGTCACCTATGAAGACGGCGAGATCATGGCCGTGAGCGGAGAGCTGAAGGACTGTCTGAAAACCCCGGGGAAAGCGGCACAGCTGCATATGCAGCCCGTGGAGCTGGCAGGGGAAGTGCGGCAGCTGGAAATCTGTCTCGCAGATGCGGACGGAAACCCCGCCAGGGACGAGGAAGTGCATGTGCAGATTGTGGGAAGTGCAGAGCTAATGGGCCTGGAGAACGGGCAGCCGGATGATCTGACGCCCTACAGCGCAGCTTACCGCAATACGTATCACGGAAAAGGCATTGCCTATGTCCGGATGGGCAGCATCCCTGGAAAAGCAAGGGTCTGCGCCTGGACGGAAAGCGGGCTGGAAGCCGAGGTCCTGCTGGAAACGGAGGGACAAGCTTGACGAACCGGCAGCCACTGACCATGGACGCGGAAGGGGCAGTGATGTACCTGCAGGAACATGCAGAGGTGAACCTGCTGTTTCTGGGCGGGGATGATGAAGAGCTGTCAGAGGAGCTGCTTGAGCTCCCTGTAAGTATTGTGTGCCTGAAGGTCCGGGACTGGAACGGCCAGCTGTCGCCCTGGAGCGCGCCGAAGGTCATGAAGCGCGGAGAGGATTTCAGCGGCGGGGCAGCGGCATTCCTTGAGGAGATCGAGGGCCGGGTGCTGCCGGAGGCGGAGAAAACCCTGGGCAGCAGACCGTGGCTGATTGCCGGGTATTCACTGGCCGGGCTGTTCAGCCTGTGGGCGGTGACGGTTTCCCACAGGTTCACCGCCTGTGCCTGCGTTTCCGGATCCCTGTGGTATGACGGGTTTGTGGAATATATGCGCCATACGGCATGCCATGCCAGGGCTGCGGCCATATCGCTTGGTGATCTGGAATCCCGGTCCAGAAACCCGCGACTGGCCGGGAACGGCGATGCTACCCAGGACCTGAAGAAAACGATATACGAAACAGGCCTGCGACAGAGGAACGCAGGCCTGTTTTTGGAAAAGAGCGTATGGATTGTTTCCTGTATATATGTGTCGGGATGCGGGAAGCTCAGGTTTCCGCTTCTGCCGGGGAAGCCGGTTCAGGGTCAGAGGAGAACAGGTCATCCACAATCTCCTCGGCTTCCTTCAGATGCAGATAGGGAACGTAGAAGCGGTTATGCTCGAACATGGCTCCGATCTTTACGGAAATCCCGGCGCCGAGCCTGGCCTTTGTGAGAAACGGAATGTGATTCTGAGTCAGGATATCTTCCAGAATGCCAGTGGAAAGGTAGTTGAGTTCCGCGACCAGACAGGGATCATTGGGCAGGGGCTGCCTCAGGTGTCTGTTTTTGCAGTGCGGGCATTTTTCTTCTTCTTCCACAATACGGCTGCAGCGTTCACAGTACATGATGCCCTCCTTTCTCCGGATACGGGCAGAACAGGAATATGCAGGAGTATTCGTCAGGCGGGGTATGGTTTCCTGTCAGTTTTGCGGAATTCCGCCGCACAAGGCCGGAATATGCCCGGTTTCCATGGAAAAAATCCATATTCACACAGGAAAAGGCCACGCACATGCATGGCCTTTTTGTTTGCGTCCGGGTTTTGCGGGACGATTACTTGAACAGGGAATTGAGGGCGTTCACGACAGCGGCGGAGGTGATGGTGGCACCGGATACGGTGTCCAGATCCTCGCCCAGCACGAAGGGTGCGGTCTTGCCGATGAACTGGCTGGTGAAGGCTTCCTCGGATGCCTTCTGGCCCAGGCCCTCGGTTTCGGAGGAGGCATCCACGGTCAGGGCAGTCACGGTTCCCTGGTCGTCCAGGGTCACGTTGATAGCGATGTCTCCGCCATTGGAGCCCTTCACGGTGAGGGTATGCTCACCGGCCTCGAACACGGGAACCCTTTCGGGCTTCGGGGCTTCCTCAACGGCTGCGGCCAGTCTCTCAGCGGAGATGTCGGCCGCGGACCGGGACTCGGCGGTCTGAACGGCGGCGGGGAAGGTGCCCAGCAGGCTGTTCACGGCATTGGTCACGGCGGCACTGGTGACGGTGGCACCGGAAACGGCTTCCACGTTCTCGCCCAGCACGAAGGGACCGGCTTTGCCGATGAACTGGCTGGTGAAGGCTTCTTCCATGGTCTTCTTGCCCAGGCCTTCGGTCTCGGAGGAGGCGTCCACCACCATATAGGTGACGGTGCCCTGATCGTCCGTCTTG
>CACYNZ010000015.1 GCA_902775835.1 uncultured Eubacteriales bacterium
GGGAGCTGACGGAAAAGGGGTTCCTCACATCCTCCTGCTGTCCCGCCTTCGTGCGCTATGTCAGGACCGCCTTCCCGGCACTGGTTCCCTATATCTCCCATAATCTGTCACCGATGGCAACCATCGCCAAATACATCAGGGAACACGATGAGAACGTCAAAATCGTATTCATCGGCCCCTGCACTGCCAAAAAGGCTGAAGTGCAGCTGGACGATGTGAAGCCCTATGTAGATGCCGCCATCACCTTTGAGGAACTGCAGGCTCTTCTGGACAGCAGGGACATCGACATTACCACCCTGCCCGAGGATGTGTTGGACAATGCCAGCTACTTCGGCCGGATCTTCGCCCGCAGCGGCGGTCTGTCCGACGCTGTGGCCGAGGGCCTGAAGGAACAGCATCTGGATGACTTCCAGCTGAAAGCCTGCGCCTGCGACGGCATCGAGGAATGCCGCATTGCCCTGCTCAAAAAGAGCCGGAATGCGCTGGACGCCAATTTTATCGAGGGCATGGCGTGCGTGAGCGGCTGCATTGGCGGTGCAGGCAATCTGACCCACGGTGAAAAGAACAGGGCCGCCGTGGACAGCTATGGCCGTGAAGCCCTGGAAAAAACCATTCTGGATGCCATCTCACCTCTTCAGTAGGCACAATCGCATGGCGGCATACTGCCGCCGTGCTTTTTTGTTTCCCGATTTCCGCATTGCAGGGTTTCAGGATAACCGGGAAAAGCCGTTTCATGGTTTGCACACTCGCTGTTTTCCGGTACAGAAAAAGCCGGCTGATCCGCCGGCATATGATACATATGCTTCCCCTTCAGATGCTGCCTACTTTTCCGTCTCGCATGATTTTCTGCCTCACGCTTTCCTGACAGCATCCGCATCCACGCCGGGAGCCGTTTTATCCAGGTATGCAAACGCAGGCCTGCGGACCAGCAGGGGCACCATGGCTCCATACATTCCGTATTTCATATCGGTTTCCATCTTTTCTCCAGGCTCTATGCATCTCCGGTCGGAAGCGCTCGGGCTCCTGCCATGCTGCTCAGAAAATGAGCACTGTCAGTCCCGCAACAGCCGCGGCTCCGACAATCCAGATGCCTGTCAGAATACCGCGCTTTTTCAGCACCTGCGGCCAGGTCTGCACAAAGGGAATGTCCTCCAGTCCGGGAATGACCCAGAAGCGGCTGTGTCCGACCCAGAGGCGGTCAATGACGATCCCGTCATACCAGTTCATGACTTCGAGAAACAAAAGCGCCTGCAGATATGCCGGCCGGAATTCATGAATCCCGTTCCACAGTCCAATGATCAGCAGCAGCGCTGCCAGCATCACCAGAACAAACACGGGCATGAACCATTTCCGCCTCCGGGCCACGGACGCCCGGCTGGCCAGGCCCAGGGCATACGCCTTCTCCTGCACAGGCTCCGGATAGAAAAACAGACCGTTCAGTGCACGTTTTCCGACACCGAGCTTCACCAAAAGAGTGAACGCGGTACAGAACAGAACGAGCTGCACAAATATCATGGTGCGTCAGCTTCCTTTCGCTTTTCCACAGGACAGCAGCCGTGAACACGCACAGAGCCGGCGCGCTGTCTCACTCTCTGGCCGGATCAAAACGCAGCCGGTAATCACAGCATTCCGCACCTTCCGACACTGCGGCGCTCCGCTCATAGCGGATGTGGTAAAACCCCTGCATATAGGCCTTGTCCATATGACAGATGCACAGGACGGCCTTTTCCTCCCCCAGCTGTCTTGCCAGTTCATGATAGGGACAGGACAGGATATCCACGCCGTACATGTCCGGCGGCCTGGAAACGATGCGCCGTCTGTAGCCCAGGCGTTCACCGCTCATCCGGTCCATGATGCGGCCAGTATGCCGCCAGATCATCCTGGACACACCGGGCAGCCGTGTGATGCCGTGCACAAGCCTGGCAAAACGCTTTCCCATCCCGTCGCCATAGCTGTTCAGCATCTCTTCCGCATCAGCGCCCCGCCGGTCCAGCACCCGGTACAGGGCGACAGCCGGAAGCACCATGGCCCCCCTACGCCGTTTCAGTTCAGGATTCACGGCAAGCATCCCGGCATATTCCCGCCCGGCTTCACGCCAGACTTCCTCAGCCTTTTCCCGGCCGAATGCCCCTCGGAGCGTTTTCCTGAACCCCCGGTAGAACCATTGCCTGTTCAGCGGATTCACGTGCTATTCCTCCCTGAGAAACCGGTGCATTTCCCGGGAAAACCGCTCCGGGAACATGAGTACAAGCTCCGCATGCGCCAGGCCCTGGAATTCTCTTGAAACGGTCTGCGGATAGACTTTCCGGGTATATGCCAGGTCCTGCTTCCTTGCGCGCTTTTCTTCCTCTCCGTACCAGTATTCGATACGGGTGGGGACCTTCGGCACAGGATCCGGCATCGCATAGTTGTTCGTCGACCAGAAGACATTGTAGATGGTCCGCGGCGTGAAATGGTGCTTTTCAAAATCGAAGATTTTCCGATAATGTTCTTCCGGGTCCTCTCCCTCAGGCGTCCATCGCTCCGGCGGAGCCGCCAGCTTCATCATATGCATGGACTTGGTGCCAAGCATCATCGTCACCCAGTCCTTCAGCGCAATCAGGCGGCAGATCAGGCGCGGATAGGGATAGGGCGTGATGCCCGCATCAATGACCGCGCGGTCTACGGGAATATCTTCCGTGGCAAGAAACCGGATCACGCTCGCTCCGCCCATGGAAACACCGTACATGGCTTCAATGTGCCGGACGCCTTTCCAGCGCAGCACATCCGCCGCATCTTTCACGTTCTTCTCCAGCGACACAAACTCGGTTCCCGCCTCATCATGCCCGTCCGCAATGATCAGGTACACATGATAATCCCGGGCCATGGCTCCCGCTGACTTCCGGAATACCCACCAGGGCTCAGCCGCGCGTTATATCCCAGCGCAGCCATCCCGGCCCCGCCGGCAGGATGGAAATCGGGGCTTATTCTGACACACCGAACGGAGAGAACGTGACATGCATGGCAATATCTGACGGGGAAGCATATTCATCACGCAGCATCGGGCCACAGCTGTTGGAGCCGATACCCGTCTGGAACGCATCGACGCACAGGATGACGGAATCACTCTTTTCCAGTTCAAAGTTGTGCTTTTTCACAGTCAGTTCTTCCTGCGTATAGGGAGAAACATTGAAGCTGAAATCGTCCCCATGTACACGCAGGCCGCCCAGGCAATCCCGCACTTCCAGATAAGAACATCCGCAGTGGCTGCCGTTTTCCTGGGGCTTGATGTAATCCTCATGCATCTGTGCAGCATCTGCCTGATACAGGTGCCTGAAGCTGGAGCGATGCTTGTCCACATAGCTCTCATAGGGGCCGAAGCCAAAATATTCCACTTTGCACAGGCTCCTGGGCAGACGGAACCGCAGGCCGAATCTTGGCAGTGCCGGGATCTGCGGGTTCCGCCGGGCATCCACTGTGACTTCCACTTCGCCGTTCGGCCGAATCGTCCATACCGCGCTGCCCGTTACCGCAGAAGCATTCACCACCATGCAGATGACAAACTCACTCCGCAGCACACAGCAGCCGTTTTCAAGCGTAACCTCGGTACCATGACTGCGGGAACCGGCGCGGTCAAAGTTGAACCTGCTCCACTCCAGCCTGATCCGACGGTCATTGTCCGTAGGCGCACGCCAGATATTCCATTCCATTGGCTGACTGAGCAGCGACCGGCCACGGCAGGTCATTTCATCAAAGCAGGCACGTGTTTTGCTGTACACATAGCGGAAATCCGGTCCGCTTATGATCAACTGACGCTCTGTTTCCCGCACCTGGATCTCTCCCTGAACTTCCGGCAGTTCCGGGGCCGTATAGCACTGCCTGCCCGCTTCATCCTCACCCAGGAAGGTGCCGGCAGGAACCAGGTCCGTGCCCTTCAGGGCATATTCCGTAAAATGCACCGCAAAGTCGCCTGTCAGCTGCTTTGGATACGTCAGCGTGATTTCCCTGCGCCCGTGCGGCGCAATGTCCAGAAGCTCTGCGGGAACGGGTGCGGTACAGATATCCTGCCCGTTCTGGCGAATGGTGTATGTCATGCAGACTGCCTGCCCCAGAGAGGTAAAATCCAGCGTGTTCCAGAGCGTAAAGCGGCCCCCGGAAACATCCGCGGCAACGACGCGGGCCGGGCGGTACACATTCCGATATTCGATCAGACCCCTGTGGGGCGTGCGGTCCGGATATACCAGGCCGTCCATGCAGAAATTCCCGTCATGCGGGTATTCGCCAAAATCACCGCCATAGTAGTACTTCGGCCTGCCGTCGACAGTGCGGCCCATGTACACGGCATGATCGCACCACTCCCACACAAAGCCGCCGCAGTGCCGGTCATGGCTGTGGAAGAACTGGAAATAGTCCTCCAGATCGCCGGGGCCGTTTCCCATGGCGTGGCAGTATTCGCACAGGATATAGGGCTTGGGATTTTTCCCGTCAGTGAAGTACTGCTCCATTTCCTCCAGGCTGGGATACATGCGGCTGAACAGGTCCGTGTTCAGCTGTCCTTCCAGGTCATTCTGCCAGGAGCGCTCATAGTGCACCAGCCGGGACGGATCAAACTGTTTCGTCCATGCCTGCGCTTCCACAAAGCAGCAGCCCGCGCCTGACTCATTGCCCATGGACCAGATCACCACGCAGGGCCGGTTCTTATCGCGCTGCACACAGCGCTGAATGCGGTCCAGGAACACCGGAGCGTACACCGGGTCATCCGCCAGTGTGTCGTTATTCTGGGTGGCCGGTCCTACGCCATGCGTTTCAATATCCGCTTCATCAATGATATAGAAGCCAAACCGGTCACAGAGGCGCAGAAACTCCGGCGCGTTGGGATAATGGCTGGTGCGGATGGCGTTGACATTATGAAGCCGCATGACCTCCAGATCCTTTAGCATCTCCTTCATGCCCACGGCATAGCCCACAAACGGGTCGCTGTCATGCCGGTTGACGCCGCGGAACTTGATGGCCTGTCCGTTGATCCTGACCACGCCCTGGTCAATGCAGATTTCGCGCAGACCCACCTTTTCCGCGATCCATTCCTCACCGCACTGCATCAGCAGCGTATACAGATAAGGATTTTCAGCGTTCCACAGAATGGGGTTTTCAAGAGAAAGCGAAATGCTGTCCGCCGCTTCCCCCTGCAGCAGTTCCTTTCCGTCAGCATCCAGCAGCCAGTATCTGACAGGGGCATTACCCGCCCGGTCCAGTTTCACCGATACTTCGGCTGCGGTATAGCCCTCTTTCAGCGCCGTGCGTACGAAATAATCCTGCAGATGCTCTTCACTGCGGCGCAGGATGTATACATCCCGGAAGATGCCCGACATGCGCAGCTTGTCCTGGTCTTCAAAATAGGTGCCGTCACACCATTTCAGCACCAGCACATCGATGCGGTTTTCGCCCTGGCGCAGCATGTCCGTCACGTCAAATTCGGAGGTGGAATGGGAAACCTGACTGTATCCCGCAAACGTACCGTTGATCCACAGGTAGAAGCAGCTGTCCACGCCCTCAAAGCACAGAGTGGCCTTTTCCTGCGCCTGAGACTCCCAGACGAAGCTGCGGGAATACAGTCCGCAGGGATTCTCAAAGGGCACATACGGCGGATCAAAGGGAATGGGATACATGACATTGGTGTACTGATGGCGGTCATATCCATGGCACTGCCAAACAGACGGAACAGGGATCGTGGTTTCACTCATGGGCTGCTCAATGATATCCTGCGGCACATCCAGCAGGCTCTCATAATAGCGGAAGCTCCACTTGCCGCTGAGCAGGAAAAACCGTTCCGATCCGGTACGCTCGCCGCACAGTGCCGTCTCCCGGCTGCCAAAAGGAATGAAATACGCATGATTGGGCAGGGTGTTGACATGCAGATGCTCAAAACTCTCATGATATCCGGGCAATTTCATAAGCTGCCTCCTTTTACTGTCTGCGTCGGACTTTCACATGCCGGGCCGCCGTTTCAGAAACCGGCCATGGGTACGGCAAGAAATCCCCCTGTCTCTCTGGAAAACACCCGCACCATCGGCCTTTATAGGACAAGTATAACGGAGACGGGCATATCCCACAAGAGCAGTGCAAAAAGTCACGGACACTGTCGGACAATCAACAGTCTCCAGGACAAAAACGGAAATGCCGATATCGGTTCAGCTGTTTCAGTTTTTTTCCGGCAGCATGCCGGCCATTTGGTTCCTGAGCATGATTTTCATGCCTGATGCTCTCTATTTCAGCCCGTCACAGGAGCCTGACCAGCAGGGGAATCAGGAAAGCGGTCATGATGCCCGCGATCACCAGGGAAATGTAATAGCAAGTGCTCACCATGTTGCCGATCACCGTGGCCGCTGCCGCTCCGGCAACACCCCATCCAAGCACCAGGATAAACAGCGGATCCAGCACAATATTGGTCAGCGTTCCCGCCAGATTGCCGTACATGCCCTCCTTGACCGCACCCTCCGCCCGGACCAGCATGCATGCCCATGGCCGAGGAGATCAGCATGAACACCGTCCCGCAGGCAAGCACCTGGAGATAGGTGCGCGAATCCTCCATCATTTCCAGCTTGGTGCCCAGCAGGCGCAGCAGCGGGTTCTGGAAGATCAGCAGCAGGATCATCACGATCAGGCCCAGCAGGGCAGCGCTGTAGAAGCAGAGACTGGACACATTCCCCGCCCTTTCCGAGTCTCCCCTGCCGAAGGCACCCGCGATGGTGGCACTGCCGCCCACGCCGATCATCGTGCTCAGCGCCATGATCGTGCTGAACACCGGAGTGACAATGGAAACCGACGCCACTTTTACCGTGTCGCCCAGCCGGGCGATGAAAAACATGTCGGCCATATTGTAGAAGATCATGATCAGTATGGTCAGAAGCGACGGCACCGCCAGGGCAAAGATGGATTTCCACACCGGCTGATCCCTGAACCGTGCTTCATATTGACCGCGCTTTTCGTGCATGTCTTTCCCTCCGTCTGATCGGTCTGCAATGATTATACCGGCGGGGTCGGACGCGGACAAGAAACAATATTGCGTTATCTGTTGCAGTAATCATCTGTCCTTCCGTCATGTCCTGCATGCACACATACCAGGATGCACTTTTGTATTTTACTGTTCAATGATATAATAAATAGGCAGAACCGGCTATTTTTCCTATGGAGGATGTATCATGATCCGAATTGTTTCCGACAGCACCTGTGATCTGTCGCCGGAATTGATCAAGCGCTACAGCATTGAAATTGTGCCCCTGTGCATTGAACTGGGGGACAGGGAGTATCTTGACGGCGTAAATATCACGCCGGATGAAATCTATGTCTGGTCGGATGCCAACAAAACCACGCCCCGCACTGCCGCCGTATCCTATGACACAGTGGAAAAGTTGCTGCGGCGTTATGTGGAAAGCGGAGACGAGGTCATCTGCTTTTCCATTTCCGATACCATGTCCACCACCGGAAACGTGTTCCGGATGGCCGCAGCGGAGCTCAAAGCAGATCAGAAAATCCATGTCTTCAATTCGGAGAATCTTTCCACCGGCATCGGACTGCAGGTCATTGAGGCAGCGCTGATGGCCTCGCAGGGATGCGGAGCGGATGAAATCATCCGGCACCTGGAATCCATCCGCCCAAGAGTCCGGGCAAGCTTTGTGGTCGACACGCTGACTTACCTGCACAGGGGCGGACGCTGCAGCAGTGTTGCCGCCCTGCTGGGCAGCACGCTGAACCTGCATCCGCGGATTGCCGTCGAAAACGGCCGCATGCTGGCCACCAAGAAATACCGCGGCAAGATGCCCGTGGTCTTCACAAAATATGTGCATGACATGGAACCCGACCTGCTCACCGCCAAGCCTGACCGCGTATTCATCACCCACTCCGGCTGCAGTGATGAAATCATAGGCCAGATAAAAACGTACCTGGAAGGCCTGCACCACTTTGATGAAATCCTCATCACGCGCGCAGGCTGCACCGTGTCCAGCCACTGCGGTCCCGGCACGCTCGGCGTACTGTTTATCGCAGGCGAATAATCCCGCCTCCCCGGCATCCACCGCGTGACCCAGGCGGGTCCGTTTCCATGCCCGGAATCCCGGCAGCATCAGCAGCCAGGCTTCCGGGCTTTCTTTTGTCCCCGATGCCCGGAATGCCTGAAAAAGCGGACACGTTCGCGCGGGAACAGGATTGCTTCGCAGCTTCCCGCATGGTATCCTTTACATATACGCGCGTTTGTCTGTATGCATTCCCAGCCACGCAGGAGATGAGAAGCCATGGCCTATATCCGCTCCCCTCATACGGAACTGACAGGCTGCCAGGAACGGGCACCCTATTCCCCCATGATTGATCTGCGCTGTGACTTTGTCATGGTGTACGGCATTGATCCCAGCATGCCCGAAAGGGTCCGTGCCTTCCGCGATCAGGGATACGTCGTGCATCTCATGACGGGCATTTCCTGGGGTGAATACCAGGATTACCTGGACGGGGACTGGGACGGGAAAAAGCACTGGGATGAAGCCCAGCGCAGCCGCGATAACCGGGAAGTTTCCCACAACCCCACCGTGCCCTATATGTGCCCGACCCTTTCCTTTGCGGATTATCTGATTGAAAAGCTGAAGCCTGCCGTGGACTGCGGCGTGGAAGCCATCCATATGGAGGAACCGGAATACTGGGATTTCAGCGGATACTCCCCCGCGTTCCGCCGGGAATACGAGGAATGGTATCACGAGCCCTGGCAGCCCCCGCATTCAGGTACGGACGCGGCCTGGCGCTGCGCGCGGCTGAAGGTATACCTGTACTGCCGGGCCATTGAGCGCATCAGCGGGGCGATCAAGGAGTATGCCCGCCGGACATATCAGAAGGAACTGCGCTTCTATGTGCCCACCCACAGCCTGATCAATTACACGACCTGGAAAATCCTCAGTCCTGAAGCCGAGCTTCTGAACATTCCCTCGGTGGACGGCTATATTGCCCAGGTCTGGACAGGCACCAGCCGGGAAGGCAATGTGTATGAGAGCGTCTACCGGGAACGCACGTTTGAGACCGCCTTTCTGGAGTACGGCGTCATGCAGGAGCTCGTCCGGGGCACGGACCGTCAGATGTGGTTCCTGAACGATCCCATTGAAGACCGTCCCCTGTATACCTGGGAAAACTATGAGCTCAATTACCGCAAGACGCTGACCGCTTCCCTGCTCCAGCCCATGGTGTGGCACTACGAGATCTGCCCATGGCCCCACCGGGTGTTTGAAGGCAGATACCCGCGTCTGCCCTCAGGTGCTTCTTATGATGAAAACACGGCGGCCGGGCAGGCACTCCGGGCCCTTCATGGAAGCGTGGAGCCGAAACCCATTCCCGAAAGCTACGCCACCCTGCTTTCTTCCGTTTTCCAGATGCTTGGGGACATGGACCAGCCGGAGTGGAAATTCGACGGCCAGCAGAGTGATGTGGGCATCTTCCTGTCCGACAGCGCTCTGTATCAGCGCACGTTCCCCGACGGCACCGGGAAAAACACCGGGCTTGCGGGCCGGATGTTCTCTGTTCTCTGCAAGAATACGGAACCGGTCTCATTCAACCGGGAGCATTCCCGGCAGCTCATGCAGGAAATTGCCGCAGACAGGGATCTGGCCCTGGATTTCATCCAGAGCGGCGCATTCCCGCAGTTCTATGGTCTGGCGCTGCCCCTGCTCAAGTACGGCCTGGCCGTCCGGCCTGTGCAGCTGGACAATCTGCAGCGGTTTCCCGGCTATCTCAGGGGCATGCGTGTACTCATCCTGAGCTATGAATTCCAGAAGCCCGCCTCACCCGTCATTCATGAGGAACTGGCAGCCTGGGTCCGGGCCGGCGGCCATCTGATCTATGTCGGCGACAGCTCGGACCCATTCCATCAGGTGCGTTCCTGGTGGGCAAATGCCGGGTATGCGGATCCGTCCGGGCATCTTCTCCACCTGTGCGGCATACAGGCAAGTGCGCCGAATGGCACATATCCTTCCGGCAAAGGCGCCGTTACTGTGGTCCGGACTCCCCCGTTCCGTTTCTGTCTTTCCAGAGAGGCAGCGGACCTGTGGCGCAATACTGTCCATCAGGTGCTTGAGGAAGCGGGCATATTCTGGCAGGACCGCAATCATCTGACCCTGAGGCGCGGGCCGTACCTGATCAGCGCGGTCATGGATGAAAGCGTCAGTGATGAGCCCAAAGTCTTTGAAGGCCTGTTTGCGGACATGCTGGAAAACGATTTCCGGATTCTGCACCGGAAGGAAATCCAGCCCGACAGCAGCGCCATTCTGTTCGATTTCTCAAAAATCGAAAACGAGTCGTTCCGCGTGATCGGATCCTCCGCCAGGATCGAAGAGACCCGCGTGACCCCGGATGCCCTAATGCTGCATTTACGCGCGGCCCGGGGGATCCACGCCTTTGTCCGGATTCGGCTGCCGAAAGCGCCGGAAGACCTGAGCGCGGCGGATACTGACGGGCATCCTGTGCAGCTGTGTTCCGCCTGGGACGCGGAAACCCGCACGCTTCTTCTGGATTACCGGAGCACGGGAAGCGGAATTCTCGTCTCGGGAAGCCTGAAATAACCCCTCAGCCCCTTAAAAAAGATGCTGCACCCCTGCGCCGGTGCACTGTATAAGGAGGATTTTTGTCATGAACTGGATAATGGATGCCACCGCCCCGGTTTACCAGCTGCTTGTCAGCAAAGGCCGGGACAAACTGGCCGATATGTACCGCCAGTGCTTCCGGAGCACCTGGGATACCACCCTGCAGCGGTCCGACGGCTCCGTTTTTCTGATCACCGGTGACATCCCGGCCATGTGGCTGCGGGATTCCTCCGCCCAGGTCTACCATTACCTGCCCGCCGCCCGGAATTTCCCGGAAGTCAGGGAAACCATCCTCGGGCTCATGCGGCGGCAGTTCCAGTACATCATTCTGGATCCCTACGCCAACGCGTTCAACCGGGAAGCCAGCGGCCGGCACGGGTATGCAGACCGGACCAGCTGGACACCGGAGCAGGAGCCCTGGATCTGGGAGCAGAAGTATGAGATCGACTCCCTCTGCTATCCCATCCGCCTGACCCATGCCTTCTGGAAGCAGACAGGGGATGTCTCCTGGTGCACAGACCAGTTCCGGAAAGCCGTCGACACCATCCTGCATGTATGGGAAACCGAACAGCATCACGCGGAAACATCGCCCTACTATTTTGAGCGGGGCAACTGTCCACCCTCCGACACCCTGGAAAACGGCGGCAGAGGCACGCCCGTAGCCTATACCGGCATGATCTGGAGCGGCTTCCGTCCCAGTGATGATGCCTGCCGGTACGGCTACCTGGTGCCCTCCAATCTGTTTGCTGCCACATCGCTTGAGCAGATCATGGAGATTGCGCAGACCGTCATGCATAACATTTCTCTGTGCGAGCGCGCCGGCACTCTGCTCGCCAAGGTCCGGGAGGGCATCCGCAAGTACGCCGTCGTCCGTCACCCCGTCTTCGGCGACGTCTATGCCTATGAGACGGACGGTCTGGGCAATCATCTTTTCATGGATGACGCCAATGTGCCCAGCCTGCTCAGCCTCCCGTACCTCGGCTGCGTACCTGCGGATGATCCGGTTTATCAAAACACGCGCCGCATGGTGCTGAGCCAGTCAAACCCGTATTACTATGAAGGCACCTGCGCCAGGGGCATCGGCAGCCCGCACACGCCCGAGGACTATATCTGGCCCATTTCCCTGTGCGTTCAGGGACTGACCTCGGACAGCGCGGAGGAAATCACTGCCCTTGCTGACATGCTGGAACACATGGATGCCGGCACAATGCTCATGCACGAGGGCGTTCACAAGGATGATCCGATGCAGTTCACGCGTCCCTGGTTTGCCTGGGCCAATTCCATATTCAGCGAGTTTGTGGAAAAGGCCGCCCCGCTGCTTCCGGACAGGGCATGAATATCTGCGCCATAAAGCAAAAATGCAGCTCACCGCTGCATTTTTTCATGTTCCGCCGTCACAGGAACATTTCCATGTACCGGCGGTATGTGGCAAACCCTGCTGCCTCATAGAAGGCCAGCGCGTCCCGGTTGAATTCCCACATGTTCAGCTCCAGACGATGGAAACCCCTTTCCCGGGCAAACTCCCGGATAAAGACGATCATGGCCGTGGCCGCGCCCTGTCTTCTGCAGGCTTCATCCACGCAGAACTCGTCAATATCCAGAAAGTCCCTTTCCAGCATGAAAGGCGTTTCCGGCTTGCTGAAATGATGCAGCACCGCGAACCCGCAGACCTGTCCGTCCATTTCCGCAACCACGATCTCCTGCTCCGGATCGTTCCAGATCACATGGATATATTCCGCCACTTCCGGCGGAAACTCCGGCTTGAACACATCCGGCTTTCCGGCCGCATGCAGACTGAACACCTGCCCGCGCAGTTCATTGATCCTTTCCAGTTCACTTTCCCTGGCCAGACGGGCTGTGACCGGCTTTTTTTCCTTTCTCCGCACGCTCCCGTTCCAGTCTTCCCGCAGGATCGCGTACCAGGCCATATCGGCAATGCCCTGATTGTTTCTCCCCGCCTGCCGGAAAATCCCTTCAAAGGTCATGCCGGCCTTTTTCATCACCCGGCCGGAATTGGGATTGCGCACATCATGGCAGGCGCAGACCCGATTCATCTCAGCCGTCTCGAACAGGTACGCCACCACTGCACGCAGCGCTTCCGGCATAATGCCCTGACCCCAGTATGCCCGGCTCAGGCAGTATCCGATCTCGGCCTCGCCGGTCGACTCATGCACCCGTACCCCGGAAATGCTGCCGATTGCCCGGCCGTCTGCCTTCCACTGCATGGCCCAGTTGAAATACGCTCCGTCCTCATACCGGGCCGACCAGTCCTCAAGAAGTGTCCGCGTGACCTCAACGCCCGCGTGCACCGGCCAGGTAAGAAACCTGGTCACTTCCGGATCAGACGCCCAGTTGATGTACATGTCCTCCGCATCCTCCGGGGTAAACGGGCGCAGAATCAGCCTGGCCGTCTCAATCACCTGTGTTCCTGTTCTCTTCACAGCGCATCACCTGTCCTTTCTTCTCAGAATCCAGATCAGATTGCCATTGTATTTTGATGCCGAGGAGGGATCACTCAGATCCTCCCGGTCGCCATTGTATCCCCGGTAAATATCCATCACTTCATACCCGCACACTTCTGCCAGAAGAAAGATTTCCCAGCGGTATGTCTGCCGCATGCGCAGCGGCCGGATCCGCTCCGCGACGGGTTCCCCCTGCGCATTGCAGGTGACAAACTTCCAGTTCCCGTACATCTGCTGGGTATAGGGATCATAAGAGATGGCGTTGTAGATGATTTCCCGGTTTCCCTCATGATTCACATACTCCAGCCGGTATGTGTAGTCGTCCGGTGTTGTCCGCATCTGCTGTGCCTGCACGGGCGGCCAGGGGTCAAAGGTATTGAACGTAAGCACACCGCCGGGCAGAAGCTGGCTGCGGATATTTTTCAGCGCCCGGATCTGCTGCTCCTGTGTCAGAAGATGCATGAATCCGCTTCGCGCAATGATGGCCAGGGAATACTTCCTGCCGAAGGAAAACTCTGTCATGTCCGCCGGCAGTATGTTCAGCTTCAGGCCCATGCGCTCCGCCTTGGCCTGCGCCACGCGGCACATCTCCTCCGACAAGTCTGTCCCGTCCGCCTGTATCCCGTGCGCCGCCAGATGCAGCAGAACCGCTCCGGTTCCGCACGCAATATCCACAATGCCGTCCCCGCCGTACTGCCGCGCCAGGTTCAGATAGAATTCCTGAAAGAGTTCCGTGCGCGCAGGCCCCTCACTGTACATCCTTTCCAGATAAAGGTCATAGTTTTCCGCCACATCCCTGTAATCATGCAGATCCATAGTTCCGCCTCCTTCTGCTTTTGCTCCTGATGTGATCCTTCTGAAAAAACAAAACCGCCTGTCCGCAATGGACAGGCGATCATCTCAATCCGAACCGGACCGGGGATTACGCTTCCATCTGCTGCGGATTTATGTATACGAAAAAAGAACCGGTATACTCGACGGTATATTCGGTCATCGCAGTGCGCATCTGTTCCACGACATATCCCAGCATGAAAGCGTCCCCCTTCCCAATGATATGCCGAGACTTTACTACAGAGCCGGTTTCCATGTCAAGTGCTTTTTTACGCATGTTTTCCTCATGTGGTGCGCTCTGCACCGGAAGCCCCGCTGAACGCTTTTTCTCCGGTCCATAGAGGAATGCGCCGCCTGTCCGTCGAATGGTTTCCTGTGCGGCAGACCGCTGCTTCCCGGTCTGGAAAGCGGGACTGCACGGATATCCCATGTTCTGCGTTTCATACAACCGGATACGCACACATGCAGACTTTTCCTCCGGGCATGTCCTTCTGTGAAAGCGCCTGGCTGTTTTCCATGTCCTGCAGGCACAGGTCTTCGCCTGCGGCCTTTCCGGTTTTCCCATCCATCCCCGTGCGCGCGTTCCGTGCGGCACCGAAAGGAGAACAGAGATTGAACGTCTTTGATATCATCGGACCTGTGATGATCGGTCCTTCCAGCTCACACACCGCCGGCGCGGTGCGCCTGGGCCGGGTGGCAAACAAGCTGATCGACAGCCGTCCGCTGAAAAATGTGGAGATCACCCTGTCCGGTTCCTTTGCTCAGACATACAAAGGCCACGGAACCGACCGCGCGCTGCTGGCCGGCATTATGGGATACCACAGCTATTCGCCCGAAATCCGGGATGCGCTGAACATTGCCAGAAACTGCGGCCTGCAGTTTTCCTTTGTCCTTGAGGACATCAAGGGCGCCCATCCCAACACCGCCCGCATCCATTATTTCCTGCTCGACGGCGGGGAAGGCATGGTGGAAGGCGCCAGCGTGGGCGGCGGGAACATCATGGTCAATCAGATCGACGGCATGCAGGTCCATTTCACCGGCGAAAACAACACCATCCTGGTCATGCATCAGGACAAGCCCGGCGTCATCGCCGCCGTGACCCAGCTCATGCATTTCGAATACGCGGACCTGAATATCGCCAGCTTTCATCTTTCCCGGGAAAACAAGGGCGGCAACGCCATCATGACCATTGAGATTGACGGACAGCCTCCGGAAGGCCTGGTGCCTGCGCTCCGGAACATCCAGAATGTCTCCAACGCCATTCTGATCCGAAGAATCTGACGGAGGGAAAACGCATGCTCAATTATGAAACCATCAGCCAGCTGGTGACAGAGGCGGAAAAGAAGGGCATCCGCATCAGTGATCTGGTGCTTGCCGATCAGGCGGAAGCCATGGAAACCACAGCCCTGGAACTGCGCGAAAAAATGGAGCTCCAGTTCGTGGTCATGACCGAATCCGTAAAAAGCGGGCTGGAAAAGAATCAGAAATCCACCTCCGGTCTGACCGGCGGTGAAGGATACGCCATGAAAAGCTATGTGGACGGGCAGGGCGGACTCTGCGGTCCCCTGATGGGCCGGGCCATTGCCCGGGCCCTGGCCGTAGCCGGATGCAACGCTTCCATGGGCCGGATCGTGGCCGCGCCAACCGCCGGCAGCTGCGGCATTCTGCCCGGCTGTCTCGTCTCCCTGGTGGAAGACCGGGGATTCCGGGAAGAGGACGTGATCATGTCCATGTTCACGGCAGGCGCCTTCGGCATGGTGATCGCCAACCGCGCAAGCATTGCCGGGGCCCAGGGCGGCTGCCAGGCGGAATGCGGCAGTGCCGCCGCCATGGCCGCCGCTGCGCTGGTGGAGATCATGGGCGGTTCACCCGCCCAGTGCGCCCACGCCTGTGCCATGGCCATTGCCAGCCAGCTGGGCCTGGTGTGCGACCCGGTGGCCGGTCTGGTGGAAATCCCCTGCATCAAGAGAAACGCTTCCGGTCTGGTGATCGCCTTTTCCAGTGCGGACATGGCGCTGGCCGGCATCGAATCCCGGATTCCCGCGGATGAATGCCTGGACGCCATGCGCAATATCGGCGATGCCATGTCTGACACACTCAAGGAAACCGCAAAAGGCGGGCTCGCCGCCACACCCACCGGCATCCGGCTGCAGAAGCAGATCTTCGGCAGTCCGTGAGCCCCGAAAAAAACAGATATGTCCATCGGCCCTGTTCTGATCATCGGAACAGGGCCGTTTTTTCTGTCCCTGAAAGCCAGGCCGCACATATATTTTTCTCCCGGGAATAAAAATATTAAAGTTTTTCAAGGTTCATTTAATGTTCCCATGGATAATCATGAGCGTGCCATCTGTCCGGCACAAGTCCAGGGCCCGGATATAACAGTTCCCGGGCAAAGGAGGAAAGCACTTGAACGATTCGATCCAGTACCGGCATGAATGGAAGCATGAAATCCGGTATGCGGACCTTCTGGCGATCCGGCAGCGGCTGAGGGCAGTCGCGCACGCAGACCCGCACGCCAGGGATGGAAAATACCTGATCCGCAGCCTGTACTTTGACAATCTTCAGGACAAGGCGCTGCGGGAGAAAATTGACGGCGTGGATATGCGCGAGAAGTTCCGCATCCGGTACTACAACGGAGACCCTTCCCTGATCCACCTGGAGAAGAAAAGCAAGGTCAGCGGACTGGGCACCAAGTTCAGCGCACCCCTGACCGCCCAGGAAGCCCGGTCCATCGTCGACGGGGACTGGGCCTGGATGCTGGACTCCGGCAATTCCCTGATTCAGGAATTGTACTGCAAAATGCTCTATCAGGGATTGAGGCCCAGAACCATCGTGGACTATACGCGGGAGCCGTTCATCTATGCTCCCGGCAATGTCCGGGTGACCTTTGACTACAATATCCGGACCGGTCTGAGGTGCACGGATTTCCTGAACCCGGACTGCCTGACCATTCCGGCACCGGACGCTGGCATCATCCTGGAAGTGAAGTGGGACAATTTCCTGCCCTCCGTCATCCGGGATGCCGTGCAGACGCCCGGCCGCAGAGTAACCGCCTTTTCCAAGTACGCACAGTGCCGGATGTATGACTGATCCATCCGCACGACTGTCAGACAGAGAGGAGCATGACCATGACTTTCAGTGATATCTTCAAGTCCAATTTCCTTGCCAATGTAACCTCCGTAACCCCGCTGGACATGTTTCTGGCGCTGGCCCTGTCCTTCTGCATCGGGCTGTACATTTTCCTGATCTACAAAAAGACCTACGCCGGCGTCATGTATTCCTCCAGCTTCGGTGTCACCCTGATTGCCATGACCATGATCTCCACCTTCGTCATCCTGGCCGTCACCAGCAACGTGGTTCTGTCCCTGGGCATGGTGGGCGCCCTGTCCATTGTCCGTTTCCGCACGGCCATCAAGGAGCCGCTGGATATCGCGTTCCTGTTCTGGGCCATCGCCGCCGGCATTGTGCTGGCCGCCGGCATGATCCCGCTGGCCGTGATCGGCAGCGTGATCATCGGCCTCATTCTTCTGCTCTTCGTCAACCGCAAAGGGCATGTCAATCCCTACATCGTGGTGCTGCAGTGCCAGGATCAGGCCAGTGAGAAAGCCGCATCCGACTTTCTGAAGGCACACTCCGCCCGCATGAACATCAAGAGCGTGCAGAAACATGCCATTGAGCTGAACTATGAAATCCGCCTGAAGGACGAGAACACGGATTTCATGAATGAACTGGCGGACCTGAACGGTGTGAGCAGTGCCGTGCTGGTCAGCTACAACGGGGACTATATGGGATAAAAGACAAAGCAACATCCGGCCCGGCCCCCCTCGGTGGGGCTTCGGACGTGCTGGAAATACACCGGAAGGAGGGAAAGACCATGTCAACGCACAAATGGATGGACCGAATCTGTGCTGCCGCGATTCTGCTTTCCCTTTTTGTCACCATTCTGTTCATGAATGGCGAAAAAATCGGCATCACCAGGGTGCTTGGCGATGATTCGGACGATGAATACGCGTCCGCTTATTTTTCTCAGAATGACCTGAACGCCAGCTGGGACACGTCCGAAGCGACGGTCATCACCCTGGAGGGAGACTCGGCCCGGATTTCCGGGAACGGCGCGTACTGGCTGGACGGAAGCCTCACCATTGTTCAGAGCGGCCGGTATGTCATCTCCGGGCAGCTCACTGACGGAAACATTGTGGTGGACGCGCAGGCCTATTCCAAGGTCTGGATCCAGCTCAGCGGCGTGACCCTGAGCTGTTCAGACGACGCATGCCTCCGGGTCAATCAGGCCGACAAGGTGTTTGTAACCCTGAAAGAGGGAACGGAGAACATCTTCACCGGCGCGGAAAGCTATTCCGAGGAAGCCACGGCCGACGGCACGGACGCGGTCATCTATTCCCATGACGACCTGACCATCAACGGAAGCGGCAGCCTGAGCATCACCGCAGCCTGCCTCAACGGCATCACATCCAAGGATGACATGATCATCACCGGCGGCACCATCTCCATCACGGCGCCCGCCCACGGCATCAAGGCAAACGACCGTTTCCGGTTCACATCGGCAGATCTGACCATTGATGCCGGCCAGGACGGCATTCATTCCGACATGGAATTCCTGATCGAGGACGGCTCCATCGTCATTGCCGCAGAAGATGACGGCATCCACGCCGACAGCCTGATCCAGATCTACGGCGGCACGCTGGAGATCACGGACTGCTATGAAGGTCTCGAAGCCGTGGTCATTGAGCAGCATGCCGGCAGCGTGAGCATCCATTCCCGGGATGACGGCCTGAACGCCAACGGCTGGACTGGCACTGCCATGGGCGGTCCGCAGATGGGCGACCAGTCCCAGTCGGAAGAGCAGGCCACCGTCACCGCGGAGGAAACCTATGTCCTCATTGCCGGCGGCACGCTGACCATCACCAATACCAGCGGCATGGACGCGGACGGCATTGACTCCAACGGCAATATTCTTGTCACCGGCAGCACCATCCGTGTGTACATGGAAAACAATAACGGCAACAGTGCCCTGGACTGCGGCACAGAATCAGGCGGCCAGGCAGTCATCAGCGGCGGAACCGTGATCGCCTGCGGCAATTCCGCCATGGCAGAAAGCTTTGACAGCGCGTCCAGCCAGCCCTCCATCCTCTACAATATCAGCAGCGGCGTCAGTGCCGACACGGTCATCAGCCTGTACAGCGCGGACGATGAACTCCTGCTGACCGACGAAATCCCCTATGCCTTCTCTTCTGTGGTCATAAGCTGTCCGGAAATGACCGTGGGAAACAGTTACCGGATCGTCATCGGAGAAAATGAGGAATCCATTACACTGAACGAGATCACCGCCTCTTTCGGCGATGTCTCCAGCCAGATGTTCCAGGGAACCATGAACTGGGGCGGCATGCAGCCCAGGCAGAGAGACCAGGGCGGAACACCGCCCACCCCGCCCGACGGCGAGGCAGGAGGAACACCGCCCGAACTTCCGGAAGGCGGCATGGGCTTTGGCCCCGGCGGAGAAAACGGCGGTACACCACCGGCTCTCCCTGATGGCACACCACCGGCCTTTCCAGAAAACGGGGACAGTTCCATGCAGCCCATGTCCCCGCCAGGCGGCATGATGAACAATACCTCTGCTCAGACTGAGAGCAGTGAAACCAGTTCTCCGGCCGGAACAGACGATATGTCCTCAGAAAACACGGCCCATCCGGACGATACGCCGGACGCGGGTCAGACCGCTTCCGCTTCTGAAACAGCCGGCATGTCCGCGCCGGCCATGCCCCCGCAAAGCAGCATGCAGCCTTCTTCTGCCGACGGGACCGGCTCTCAGGAAGCAGACACTGAAACCGGTGCTGCATCCGCTTCCCAGGACAATCCATCAGACGCGGACACCTCGGAAACGTCCGGCATGTTCATGCAGCCTTCCGGCTTCGCCGGCGGGGATATGCACCGCCAGGGCGGATTCCGCGGGCAGGATCACCCTGAACAGGGCGGTCGGTTCCAGACAGATGCGGCCTCTGCCGATCCGGCAGCGGATACGGATCCCCTCGCACTGCCTCTTGTGCTGGCCTCCGTGATCCTGCTGGCCGCAGGACTGATCTTTGCCGCACTCTACAGGCGCTGTCAGCATATCAGCGCATAACCCGCGGGCATATTTCCGGAAGGATGTGGTTTGCAACGAAAGCACTCCGACGTTTTCCGGCGCATCGGTCTCTCCGCATCCTGCTGCCATGCGCCGTATCCCTGCTCATGCTCGGCGTCTGCAGCAAAAGTTCCCCGCTGTATCCCATGAATGACTGGGTGGACGTAAACTGCTTTTTCACGGTCGGCCGGGGAATCACGCACGGCATGGTCCCCTATCTGGACCTGTACGAACAGAAAGGGCCGCTGATCTATTTCCTCTATGCACTCGCTGCCCTGATCTCCGAAAGCTCCTTTCTCGGCGTGTATCTGGTCGAAGTGTGCTGCTTTGCCCTGTTTCTGCACTACAGCGGAAAGATCGCCGAAACCGTTTCCGGCGCATCCTGGGCATATGCCCTCACCGCAGCGCTTGCCGGCTTTGTGATCCCCATCACGCCGGCCTTCTCCCACGGCGGAAGTGCCGAGGAACTCATGCTTCCCGTCCTGGCATTCAGCCTGTATACCGTCATCCATGCCATGCAGGAAGACCGGAAAATTGCCCTGCGCGAGGGCTTTCATCTGGGCATTGCCTGCGCCGCAGCCTTCTGGACCAAGTATACCTTCTGCGGCCTTTTCGCGGGCCTGGCACTGGGCGTCATGATCTGGTATCTCACAAAACGCTGGCTCCGGGCTCTCTGGCAGCTGATCGGCATTTTCCTGCTCGGCATGCTGATCCCGTCCCTGCTTATTTTCGCATACTTCGCCCTGCACTGCGCACTGCCCTCCATGTGGAACGCCTACATCGTGAACAACCTGAGCCTGTATTCACAGCATATCCGCGGCGGACGCTACGACCCGCCGCTGCAGAACCTGCTGAACAACCTGACCTGGGCTGTACCGGGGGCGCTGGGGATCGGATGGCTGGCGCTGACCGGGAAGCGGCGGGGATGGCAGGCCGCGGCCGTTTTGCTGGGCGCGGCAGGGCTGTTCTGGTTCACCTATCTGAACGGACGGCGGTATCCCTACTATGCGCTGGTGATGGCAGTGTTTGCGCCGATTGGGCTGGGGGCGGTATGCCGGGGAATCGCGCTGGCCCTGAAGAGCCGGCCGCGGCTGCTGCGCGGGGCGGTCACGGCGGTTACGGCGGCGGTGATGATCTGCGCGCCGTTGGTCTGCCGGCAGCAGAGCGGGAATGTCTATCTGATGGACATCCCGCGGGAGGATACGCCCCAATACCGCTTCGCGGAGACGATCCGGGAGGCGGAGGATCCGTCGCTGCTGAACTACGGATTCCTGGACGGGGGATTCTATTTTGCCGCGGGGGTGTTGCCGGAGAGCCCCTGGTTCTGCACGCTGAACATCAATCTGAAGGAAATGGA
>CACYNZ010000016.1 GCA_902775835.1 uncultured Eubacteriales bacterium
GATTTTGGACGCCCCCTTTCTCACACAATAGTCTAGCACATGTGAGATGAGGACATAATCACTTTTGGATAGGTGAGACATTATCACTTTTGGATAATAAACCAGGAAGCAGCCCGTCTGCTTCCTGGTTTTTTGTCTTGCACTCTTCCGGGAAACGTGGTACAACTCTCCCCGCCCTCATCTAATGAAGGCAGACTCCCTGAAAGGACCTGTTCTATGTCCCGGAATCGTACCAGAGATATGACAGAGGGCTCGCCTCTGAAACTGATCATCACCTTCGCCGCGCCACTGCTGTTCGGCTTTCTCTTTCAGCAGCTCTACAGTTTTGTGGACACGGCCATTGTCGGCAAGTACCTCGGCGCGGCCAAGCTGGCTGCCGTTGGCGACACCGGAAGCATCAATTTCCTGATCCTCGGCTTCTGCCAGGGCTGCTGTTCCGGTTTCGCCATTCCCATCGCCCAGACCTTTGGCGCGCGGGATGAGGCAGGTCTCCGGCGCGCGGTCACCGGCAGCATCCGGCTGTGCACGGTCCTGAGCGTTTTCATGGCTGTGCTCACCGCCCTTGCCTGCCCGGCCATGCTCCGGCTCATGAATACGCCGGAGGAGATCATTGCCGATTCCATTTCCTATATCCGCATTATTTTCATAGGCATTCCGGTGACAATCCTGTATAATATGGCCAGCGGAATTCTGCGCTCCCTGGGAGACAGCCGCACGCCGGTGCTTTTCCTGATCATGGCCTCCCTGATCAATATTGTGCTGGATTTCGTGCTGATCCTTGTCTTCCACATGGACGTGGCCGGCGCCGCCATCGCCACGGTGATCAGCCAGCTCTGCTCCGGTATCGGCTGCCTGCTGGTCATGCGCCGGAATTTTCCGATCCTGCGCCTTTCCCGGGAAGACTGGAACACGTCCCCGGCCCAGCTCCGCAAGCTTGCGTCCATCGGTCTGCCCATGGGACTGCAGTACTCCATCACCGCCATCGGCTCAGTGATCGTGCAGTGGTCCGTCAACGGCATCGGCGTCAACGCGGTGGCTGCCGTGGCCGCCGGTGCCAAGGTCAGCATTTTCTTCTGCTGCTTCTTTGACGCCGTGGCCACCACCATGGCCACCTTTGCCGGACAGAACATGGGCGCCCGGAAAATCTCCCGCATCCATCAGGGGCTTCTGAGCTCGGCGCTCATCGGGATCATCTACTGTCTGCTGGCCCTTGGCGTCATTCTGCTGGGCGGCCGCGGGCTTCTGGGACTGTTTGTGGACGCCGGAAGGGATCCGGAAGTGCTGGAAATGGCTTTCCAGTTCCTGCGGACCAGCGCCGTGTTCTATATCCCGCTTTTGTTCGTAAACATTCTGCGCTTTTCCATTCAGGGCATGGGATACACGCGCATTGCCATGATCGCCGGTGTGTTTGAAATGGTGGCCCGGACCCTGGTGGCCCTGTTCCTCGTGCCTGTTCTGCGGTATGATGGCGCTGTGCTGGCCAATCCTGCCGCCTGGATCATGGCAGACCTGTTCCTGTTCCCCTGCTACTTCCATGTGCTGCATATGGTGCGTCAGCGCCTGCATGAGCCAAGACAACCCAAGGAGGAATCCGCGTGCTGAAAAAGATTGCATCCTTCACCATTAACCATGACATTCTGACGCCCGGCCTGTATCTTTCCCGGGTGGACGGAAACGACATGACCTATGATCTGCGCCTGAAGACACCCAATCAGGGGGATTACCTGGAAAACGGCGCCCTGCACACGCTGGAGCATCTGATCGCCACCTATCTGCGCTCCTCGCGCTTTTCCGATGAAGTGGTCTATTTCGGACCCATGGGCTGCCGGACCGGATTTTACATGATCCTGCGCGATACCATTGATGTCCCCGAAGTGATCGCGCTCACCCGGGAGGCCTTCCAGTTCGCCGCCGAGTATGAGGGAGAAATCCCCGGCGCGAAGAAGCGCGAGTGCGGCAATTATCTGGAGCATGACCTGGCCGGCGCGAAAAAGGAAGCCGCCGCTTATGTAAAAGTCCTCACGCTCTGGCAGCCGGAGGACCTGACCTATCCCACAGAAGCGGATGGTAACAGAGCATGAGAATTCTTTTTCTGGCCGACCTGCACGGAAACATGGTCGCCACGGAGGCCATGGAAAAAATGCTCCGCTTCCTGGCGCCCGATGATATCTGGTTTCTGGGCGACGCGGTGGGAAAAGGCCCCCAGAGCCGGGAAACCTGCGACTGGGTGCGCGCCAACTGCCGGCATTTCATCGGCGGCAACTGGGACTACGGCATCGGCGGACGCGAGTTCAGCGAGGACGGCTATTTCTGGGACCAGCTGGGAGAAGAGCGTATGGCCTGGCTCAACAGCCTGCCCCTGGAAGATGAACTCACGGTCTGCGGCCAGCGCTTCCGTCTCTTTCACGGGCGTCCGGTGACCCCGCTGCTGGTGGCCACCACGGAAAGCACTGAGCTGGAACCCCTGTTTGAGACAAAGAAGGGGCGGTTTCAGGGCGTTCTCTTTGCCGACAGCCACCGGCCCTTTGTGCGCACGCTGAACTGCGGATACTACATGAACACCGGAAGCGTGGGCAATTCCATGGGCGTTCCCCGGGCGCATGCCCTGCTCATGGAAAGCGTGGAAACGCTCTCCGCCCTCTCCTTCCAGGTCATTTCCGTGCCCTATGATAACGAAAAGGCGGCACAGATCGCGCGCAGCGATCCGTATCTGCCGCACAAGGATGCCTATATCCGGGAGGTCCTGACCGGAATCTATTCCCGCAACTAGTGTTCTGCATAAGAAAAGCATGGGCTGATGGCCCATGCTTTTTGTGATCCCGGAAAACGCTGTCAGCCCAGTTTCCAGCAGTCCAGTTCCACTTCTGCCCTGCCCTTGACAGAAACAGAGAGGTTGTATGCCTCACCTTTGGGGAAGGCAATGGCGCTCATGGTCTCGCCGCCGGCAAACACTTCCACGGAACAGTTGTCCACAAACACCGTCATTTCCAGCTGACCCTCCACGGCCCTGAGCGGCATGCGGATCTCGGGAATGAACCTGCCCATCTGATTATACGCGATATCTGTACGGTTCAGGATCAGCGTGTCCTCCAGCCAGAGCAGGGAAACCTTCTCATCATGGTCTTCCATGACGCTCAGCACCACTGCACCCGCCTGGGATACATCCGCACGGAAATGAATTTCCGCGTGCCGCGCGCACACATCCTCCAGGCAGACCCGGGCATTGTCAATCTCCGCGCACAGCCGGTTCTTTTCCTGCCGCAGCTTCCGGATCTCAGGAACAGGCTCCTGCACAATCCGGTCTCCCTCCAGACGCAGCACACGGGGCAGCGACATCATGCCGCTCCAGCCATGGTCCAGCAGCGCAGTGGGATATTCCGTTTCCCAGGACGCCATCCAGCTGACGGCAATCCGTTCCCCGTTTTTCCCCTCACAGGTCTGCGTCGCATAAAACTCCCGGCCATGGTCCACGAACTGCCATGCGCCTGGCGTGAAATGGATCTGTTCCCGGTCAGTTTCCCCCACCGTGTACAGAACCGGCCTCGGGTTTTCCCCGTTCTTTCCCTTCTTCTCCACCTTGGAGTAGAGAACCACGGTTTTCCCATCCATCGGGAATACATCCGGACATTCCGGCATGATACCCTCGGTCCGGCAGTACACGCCTTCATACTTCCACCGGTTCATGTCCGGAGACGAAAAGCAGACAAGAAGTCCGCCGCTGCTGTGCTTGGCCGCCATCACAGCCCGATATCCATCCGCGGTCCGGATCAGTTTCGGATCCCGGAAATCCTTGCGCACATACCCTTCCGGAAGCAGCTCAAACGGCATGACCGGATTGTTTTCCGCCTTCACCATGTCCGTCCCGTCAAAATGCGCCAGACACTGCTGCTGGAGATTGCCTTCCTCACTGACACCCGTATACAAAATATGTGCTCCGCCTCTGCCGTCAGGCAGGGCTGTACCGGAGAAACATCCGCTCACATCATAGGGCTGATCCGGAGCCATGACGACCGGCAGATCCTCCCAGTGCACCAGATCCCTGGAGCGCCAGTGCCCCCAGTGCATATCATTCCATTTTGCATCATAGGGATAGTGCTGATAGAACAGATGATACCATTCCCCGTCGAAATAGAAACCGTTGGGATCGTTGATCCATCCGATCGGTGCAACGGCATGAAAGCAGGGACGGTAGCGCGTATCCAGTTTCTCCCTGTTCTGCGCTATGTATGCATTGGCGGCATCCAACAGTTCAGTTCTCTGATTCATTGCATTCATTCCTTCAGTTGACGCATCGTCAGATTTGCAAAGACGGCTTCCCCGTCACTCACATATACGCCCCACGGCTTTCCGGGCATCCGGTAAATCCGGGTGGAAAGAGCTTCCCTGTGATCCAGGAAAAACACGGCAACATCGTTGTCAATGAGAATATCGAGATGATAGGTCCTGCTGTCCGTCTGGATTTTCCTGCTGATCCGGCTGCTCTCCACTGAATAGCGCATCCTTGCCACGGTGGTGCCGTCATAGCGCAGCAGTCCGAATTTCATGTCCAGCTCCACAGCCAGCGCCTGCATGTGCTTGGCGCTTCCAAAGGAAAAGCCTGCGCCTCTGGCGTCTGCGGAAAGGGTGACGTCCGTGGAAATCAGCACCGGACGGTCCGGGAGCGCGTCAAAGACCACGCCGCCGCCGTCCCGGTCCGCGGAAATGGTGACCGTATCATCTTCCACCCGGCCTTCCGAAGACACCAGCATGCCGTCCAGCGGCACGGGATCACCGAAGGCTTCCTGGATTGTATCAGGAAGATGAATGGAAAGCCACCCGTCTTTATCCTGTTCCAGCTGAAAGACTGCAAGATTGCCGGCCCAGTCCCAGTTTGAGGTATCCTTGAACTCACCGCTGTATCCGCCGCGCGTGGCAATCCATCCGCACAGATACCGCTTCCCGTTCAGCACGCCTGTCTTGGCCGCATAAAACGCATGGCTGTCAAAGTCCTCCATGGGCGGATGCTCCCAGGGGCCTTCCAGGGAGGACGCCCGTACATAGCGCGTCACCCAGTCCGTGGAGTATACACAGTACCACCAGTCACCCCAGCGGAACAGGTCCGGACATTCACAGCTGGTGGTGCCGGGCATGAGTAGCGGCTCCATAAGCTCCCAGGACGAGAGATCCGTGGAGCGGTAACGGGCCACCACAGCCCTGCCGTTGCGCACACCCATGATCAGCAGCCAGTACTCATCCGCTTCCTCGTTATAGAAGAGGAACGGGTCACGAAAATCCTCGATACTGTATCCTTCCTCCGGAGATGCGGTAAAGGTTTCGTCTTCCAGCTTGGTAAAGTGCAGTCCGTCCTGGCTTACGGCATGCCGGATGTATTCACGCGGTTTCCCCTGGCTGAAGAGAAGGGGGTTATTACCGGTATAGAACGCATGATAGGTATCGCCGATTCTGGTCACGGATCCCGTGCCCAGTGCCCGGTCATAATCCGTGATATGTGTGGTGGGAATGGCTTCCCCGAGATATTCATAGTGCACAAAATCATCCGTGACAAAACTGTGGAAGGGATGATATGTGGGTGCTCCGTCCCGCCAGTCCTGCAGATAATACAGCTGCAGTCTGCCTGACGCCTCGTCCCCTGCCAGCGGCATCACATCGCCTACCCAGCCCTTTGGCGGTTTGGCAAAAATGGTGTACTCCGCCTTTTGAATATCCCAGTCGCTGTGAACTGGAAACTCCCGGTTTTCATGAAGCCGGATTTCCGCACCGGCAGAAGCTGCACAGGCTAAGCCAAGCATTACGCCCGCACTTAAGGAAGCAAGAATTCTGCTCATTCTCATTTTTGCCTCTCCGTTCTTGAATGTAAGACGGAGCCGCTACTGTCAGCAGCGGCTCCGAAACAGCAGAGATTGGTTCTCAGTTGCTCATGGTGGATTCGTATCCGGCCTTGATCTGCTCATCGGCCTTGGTCAGGAAGTTGACCACGGGCTCATTGGAGCGCAGACCGGTGAACACGGTGTAGTTGTTGTCCCAGTACTGGTCGATGCCGATCGGCACGAAGTGAGCCTTGCCGGCCAGCATGTTCATCATGTTCACGTTCTGCTCGCCATAGCGGGCCACATTGGTGGCATTGGAGCTTTCAATTCTCATCTGGGCGCTCATTTCAATGAACTGAGCCGCAGCTTCGGGATGCTCGGAGGTAATGCCGATGCACCAGCCGGTCACGCCAGCCAGGCAGGTATCGCCTTCGCCAGAGGGGCCCTTGGGCATGGGAACCCAGTCCACTTCAAAGGGCAGAGTGCCGTCCACCTGCTTGCCGAGAATGGCATAGGCAAATTCCAGGGTCATGGCCAGCTTGCCGTTGTTCCAGCCGGCGGTGAAGGTGTCATCGCCGCTGTTGGGCCACATGCACTTGTCCACAGTGTAGCATTCCTGCAGGAAGGTCATGGTCTCGGTGCCGGCATCGGTGAGATATCCGGTGGAGATGGTGCCGTCTGCATTGTAGATCAGGTTGCTGGTGCCATTGGAGGCCAGGAAGGATACATAGTCGGTATCCCAGTAGCCGAAACCGAACTGGTCGTCTTCACCGTCATTGTCGGTGTCAGCGGTCAGCTCATTGGCCACGCGGCGGAAGTTTTCCCAGGTCCATTCCCCGGCATTGTACAGATCGCGGGGCAGGTCCACGCCATTGGCCTCAAACATATCCACATTGTAGTACAGAACCAGGGGAGAAACGTCGTTGCCAGCAGCATAGGCTTCTCCGCCGAAGGTGAACGCATTGGTCACGCTCTCATAGAAGCATTCCTTGCTCAGGTCCACATACTGGGAGATGGGCTGGACAATCTTGCGGGCAGGATATACCGGGAAGGACTGGTCATTTGCCTGCACCAGGTCAACGGGTTCGCCATTGCCCACGCGGCTGGCAGCGGTGGAGATCATGTCGCCCCATTCCACAGCAATGACATTGACCTTCACGCCGGTCTTTGCTTCAAACTCGGGGATTACGCTCCAGACCGGATCAAAGGTCTGAGGATTGGCTTCCATGTTGCTCTTGTAGGTTTCTTCGGTGTTGTACCAGATGATGTTGATGGTATCCTCAGCCAGAGCGGGAACCGCCACCAGGCCAAGAAGCATCGTCAGGGCCAGAAGAGAAGCGAGAAACTTTTTCATGGGAATGCCTCCTTGTTCGATGAAAGTATTGATCAGGCTTTCGCCTTGGATCCGGAAATAATTACTTGATGCCGATATGCTCGATGGAATCCGCCAGGAAACGCTGGGTGAAAACGAACATGATCAGCATCGGCGCAACCGTCAGCAGACAGCCGGCCTGCATGCGCGTAACGATTTTTTCAGGGTTCGTGCCCAGCTGAACGCCCGCCAGCGCTGACACCTGGGACAGGTCCATTCTCAGCATGGACAGGGCAGTCATGATAGAGCGGTTATCCGAGCCCAGGAACTGTTTGGACAGGTAGTACTCGCCCCAGTTCCAGACAAAGGAGAAGAGGAACACGGTGATAATGGCGTTCTTCACGTTGGGCAGCATGATGCTGAAGAACGTGCGGTAGGGACCGGCGCCATCGATATAGGCAGCGTCCTCCAGCGCCACGGGCAGGCCCATGAAGAACTGCCGGTAGATGAAGATATACAGACCGCTGCGCACGCCCATGGCCAGCATGGAAGGAATGATCATGGGCCACAGTGTTCCGATCAGGTTGATGGAATCCTGTCCTGTAAAGACTTTCACCAGGCCGGCGAAACTCGCATAGCGCCAGCGAGAATACAGCGGCAGGATCAGAGTCTGGGAAGGCACCACAATGGTAAACACCACGATCAGGAAAAGAATGTTCTTTCCGGGGAACTTGAACCGGGCAAACCCGTATCCTGCAACAGCGCAGGAGAACACGTCACAGAAACCGCATATGATGCTCAGTGTCATGCTGACGCCGAACGCCTTCCAGTAGTTCATGGACTTCAGTGCGTCGGTAAAGTTGCTCATGGTGAAGTTCTTCGGAATCCACACAATGGAAGGATCGTTGATGTCGCCAGGATCCCGGACGGCCATGGAAAGCATATACAGCACGGGATAAAGCAGCTGATATGCAAGGCAGGCGCAGATGAGGTAGAACACGATTCTGCCCAGGACATGCGCAATCTTGCGGCGGCGGGTTTTTGCATCCAGCCTGTGCCTGGGTCGTTTTTCTGCATGGGCTGTCATTGTCTTCCTGCCTCCTTTCTTAATCCTGATAGATGATGAACCGGCGAAGCAGCAGGGCAACCACTGCCAGAATAATGATGATGACCAGGAAGTACACCACAGACATGGCGCTCGCGTATCCGAACTTGAACAGGCTGAACATGGTGTTGTTGATGCTCTGTATGATGGTGTTTCCGTAGTCGTTCATCATGTCAATGACCGAATAAATGGTATTGAGCAGGATCATTGGCGTGAGCATGGGCAGCGTCACTTTCCAGAACTGGGCAAACATGCCGGCACCTTCCAGGGACGAGGCCTCATACAGGTAATCCGGTATGCCGTGAAGTCCCGCCAGGAACAGCATGATCTGCACGCCCGATCTCCATGTGAGGTCAAACACCCGGCTGATGACCGTACTGACAAAGTTGGCCACGCCCGTGCCCAGACCCATGGATGCGAGCAGAGCCGGTATATTTCCCGCAGAGAACAGGTATGTATCGGCCGAGCCGCCGCGGGCGCCGGAGGCAAACACGTCTTCCTTCAGGATCTGCATAAGCACGCCGGAGCCGATGATCACGGGCATGAAGGCCACGGCACGCATGAACGTGCGTCCCGGAAACTTGCCCTTGATGAGAATGGCGAAGAACAGGCTGTAGACCAGGATCAGGGGCACCTGAATCAGGTCACCGAGAGAGGAGACCAGGTCAGGCAGAAATGTGGTGTCCTTGAAGAACAGGCTTGCGAAATTGTCCCATCCCACTTCCGTGGCTGCGAACCCGGTACTGGTCGCCTCAAGAGACTGAAAAGCATACCGGAAAGACTGATACATCGGTGTAAGGAAGAAGAGAATGCAGCCAATCAGCCAGGGCAGGATGAAGGTAAAGCCATACCATTTCCGCTTTGTTTCATAGCCGATTTTTGAGCCCAGCTTCATTTATTCCGCCTCCTTGATCGAGAATCCCCGTGCCGGAACAGTGATGCCCTGCACCTCCACGTCCTGCAGTCCCCGGTTCACAAACACCTGATCCCCGTTTTCATAGGTGGTAACGGCAAGATCCGCGTCCAGTTTCTCATACCCCGTCATCCGCATGGCCGCATAGGGAGCAAGCACTTCCATCTGGGCAGCCACGCGTGCCACGTCATCCTGCCACTCGTTCAGCGACATGGCATACCAGTCCGCTCCGTCCGTTCCTGACAGAAGCGCCGGATCCCGGGAAATCAGCCGCCAGGAGGGATACATGCCGTACTCCGCCAGGCGCAGCACCGCTTCCTCCATATTGCCCAGTTCATTGAGCGGCTCCGAGTAGAGAATCATCGCGCCATGGGTGACCAGCTGGTAGAACGGTATATCCATGTCCGTCACATCAAAGCGGCTGGACGCCATCGGTACATCATCCGCCTGGCTGATATAAGAGAATGCATACGCATTCGGGGTTTCCGCCGTGAGATAGGGAATTCTGTCCGCCAGCGCCGTCAGGGACTGCTGCCAGTATGCGCCTGCCCTGGTGCGTGAAATCCCGTTTTTCCCAAGACTGGAATACAGGGTATTGGCAAGCGCGCTCAGGGTAATCCCTGTCTGCTTTCCGGACATGCCCTTCGCCAGTTTTTCCGCTGCATCCGGGACAATGTCGGGCCGGAGCAGATACCACTGTTTTCCGGCAGGATCCTGGGCACCGGTGCTCATCAGATATTCATTCATGCGGCGGGATGTACTGTTGACATTGTCCGCGGAGGAGAAGAGTGACCAGTATCCGTTTCCGTTCCTGTACAGGTTCAAAAGATCCACTGTCAGGGAAATCCGGGTGTCGTTCGCCTTTGCGGCCTTGGTCAGCACATCAAAGCCGCTGCTGCCGTCCAGGCGTCCGTCCAGTGACAGTCCGGTCACCATTTTTCCCTTGACCGACTGGTTGGACCAGCCTATGTACTGCAAGGTCATGCGCCTGACGCCCTGCGCATTGAAGTCAGAGATCGCCTTTGCCGCATCGCGGTAGCTGGTGAGCACCGTCACCGAGTTATACGGAATGCCGATAAAGGTCTTGACCGAAGGAATGGAGCCAACCATCTTCACCTGATTGACGGTGACATCTTCATCCTTCAGATTCTGCAGACCAAGCTGCCTGCGGTAGGCATCCGCGATATCGGTATAGTCCGCGTTTTCCTTGTCCAGCAGATAATACCGTACCGTGAAATCCCCCATGTCCCGGAATGTATTGGTCGCCAGCGTTACGCTCTTGCTGCTGTTGGAGCCGGCCATGAGCGTATTGCTTTCCATGTTGATGTATGACACGGTGAAGTAGGCGTTGTTGTACCCGGTCAGCTGGCCGGACACAGCGGCGTTCAGCTGGGCCTGATATTGGCCCTGATCCACAACCGCCATCATGCCGTGACCGTTCTTGATCATGCCGAAGAGCGGCATGTTGACCTGGAACGTCTTGGTGGCCGCCTTCTTTACGGTCAGGGTACTGTCTCTTCCGAACACGTCCTGCTGATACACGGCGGCATCCCTGCGGCCGTTATTGAAATGCATCAGCGCTCCGCTGCCGTCCGGCAGGACCAGATACCCTTCATCCTTCATCCCGGCCGCACCCATGAAGGGCAGCAGGGCCACATTCATGACACACTGTTTTTCCTTGTTCGCGGCCGCCTTTTCCACTTCGGCGGGGTCTTCCGACAGGGACCATACATCCTCCCGGATCTTCTCGCTGAGAATGGAGGCCTTCAGGCCGTCCGCCTCAAGCTCATACCGGACAGGGATCACAAACCCCTGCTTCGGAAAGAAGTAGCTGATCTCAATGCCGTTCTCGATCCTCTCCCAGGTAAAGTTGCCGTTCTTGATGGAACCGGTATAGCTGTTTACCTGATTGGTCACATAGGTGGGATTGTGATAGGTAATGATCAGATCGCTCTGGCGGTTGATCTTGTTCATGGCGGAAGCGATCGTGTCCTCGTCAATGTCCTCCGGAGTGGAGCGCCAGACTGCCCCGGTCGCCTGATCCTGAAGCAGGATCTGGCTTTCCCCGGGATCATACTGAAGGACGAAGCGGTCGTTCTCAGCCACGGTTTCCCATTCACCCAGAGCGGCGGCGGGCAGCAGAAGAAGCAGTACAGCTGCCAGCATTATCCATGTCTTTTTCAGCATCTTACCGCCCCCTTTACATTCTGAAGACAATTTCCACGTACAGAGTGGAAAGGAAGGTGATCAGCTGCTCCAGCAGTGTATAGAACAGCACGCCCACAAAAACGATCACAGCCATGCCCACGACGGTCAGAGCCAGGAACCCGATCGCCCTGGAGAAGGACAGCTCGTGAGCGGTAATCGTTCCGATCAGCAGGATGACCACACCCCAGAGCATACCCAGAATAATGATGTAAGAGGCATACATTTCATCCAGCAGCATGTAATTGGACAGCCAGGTGCCGATGAAAATTGCCACCGTATACGGAGCAAGGGCATAGCAGGCAGTGATGATAATGTCACTGAACCGGCCGCTGGTATTGATCAGGATGGAAACCGACCACTGAGCCGCACAGAAGATGACCAGCACGCCCAGGGACTTGGCCAGCAGCAGCCACAGATTGATATCCGCAATATTGTTCTGATTGAACAGGTAACCGGTGCCCACATACTGGTAAATGGTGGCCAGCACATAGCACACAGCAATGACGATTGCAGCCCACAGCGATGTCTTTTCCTCGCCGAAGCGGATTTCCTGGAAGCCCAGGAACGGATGGAAGACTGCCTTGGGGAACACTGTATGCGTGGGGATTTTCAGTCTGCGGAGCAGACGCACGCCCAGCTTCTCACCCTGTTCCTCCACGCCTTTCCTGCGCTTTTTCCGGATCACCGATACAACCTTGAGCACCACCGCCAGCGCTGCCACAAGACAGACTGCCCATACCGCGCCGCTGCGCAGACGGTTCAGACGCACAATACGGTAGGTCTGGGAGTATTCCTCACGGCTGTCGCCCAGCCGGAAGTAGGAAAGCGCTTCCTCGTACCGGTTTTCCTTGAGCAGCGCACGGCCGACGCCGGCATAGGCCTGTGTGGCATTGCTGTTGCGCTTGAGCACTTCATTCCACAGCACACGGGATGCTTCATATTCCCCGGCGTTGTAAAGGGAAACGGCTTCATGGACCAGAGCCGTATACGCCGTAGGCGCAAACACCGTGACCGTGTTCTTGGCCGTATCCATCACCAGTACGTTCCCGTCCAGAAGATCCAGGGCCACGGGCTGGCGGAACGTGCCTTCCTGATTGCCCAGCGCTCCGAACACGGCAATCAGGTTGCCCGTTCTGTCACGCTCAAACACACGGCCGTAGGAGCGGTCCACAGCAAACACGAACTCGCTGTCGGCGGTCACGGCAGCGTCCACGAACGTGGGCAGCAGTGTGCTGGATGCCGCGCCCTGGGCGGTAACAGCCAGCTCTTCATCGCCGAAATTGACTTCCTTGTCACCCCGGGCAAGATAGGTATTGTTGCCCAGCGGGTTCAGGCGCTTTACCTGATTCACCGGACTGGACGTTGCCACTGTGGTGGCATATACGAACCCGTCCGGGGCACAGAAAAGATTGGAGTATTCCACCGGCAGGATACTGGTCATGTTCTGACGCTGTTCACTGGTCATGATGGATTTCCAGTAATAGTTGAACAGTACCTCTGCCGTTACGGCCACCTTGTTGGCTCCGTAATATCCCATGAACTCTCCCTGGGGAGAGAACTGAAGGAAGCCGGAATAGCATCCGGTGCTGAGAATATAGATGCGTCCTGCGTTGTCAGCGCCGATCTTCGCCGGTGCGAAGGTGAAATCATCGCCGAGCAGCGGATTGGACGGATTCTCAATCAGCAGATCCAGTTCCAGGGATTCCAGGTCCGCAACGATCGCCTGGGCACTTGTTTTCAGCGCGGCATACAGAGTGCCTTCCCCGGAAACATGCAGGCCGTTCGGTCCCAGAAGCGGAATCGCCTGGCCGTTTTGGTAGACCTCGCGGATTTCACGGATGAGATGCCAGTCTCCGTCATATTCCAGAATGCGGTCATTCCCGGTATCCGCCAGAAGGATATGTCCCCCGGGGGTCACGCACAGGTCCTGGGGACCTTTCCAGGGACCGCCTTCAGCCTGGGCACTCCGGATGGTTTTCAGTACCGTATACCCGTCCGGCGTGCTGACAGATTCATCCCACTCATTGTATGTATAGGAGGGATATACAGCCTCTGTGCCTGCCATGGAAGGCAGAAGCAGCAGGGCCAGAATGAGGATCAGCCATTTTCCGGTCTTCAATTGCTCCGCCTCCTTTTATCCCTTGATGCCTGCACTGGTCATGGTTTCAATGACCTGACGCTGCAGCAGTACGAAAATCAGAATGGGCGGCAGCATCATGATCACGGCGGCAGCCATGGACGGGCCGTAACGGGCATAGGCGTTGGCTGCGCTGATCTGGGACATGGCCTGTGTCAGTGTCTTCAGTTCTTCGTTATAGACCACATCACCGCCGGAAAGATTCCACAGGTTGATGAACTGGAAGATGATGACGGTCACGATGGCCGGCTTGACGCTGGGGAACACAATCTGGAAGCAGATGCGGAACTCGCCGGCTCCGTCTATCTTGGCCGCCTCCATCATGGCATCCGGCAGCTGTTCCATGAACTGACGCATCAGGAACAGGCCCAGGGATACGCCGATGGTGGGCAGCAGCTGTGCCCAGTAGGTATTGAGCATGCCCAGCTTGGATATAATAATGAAGGAAGGCACGAAGGTGACCTGCGGCACGAACATGAGGCCCAGCATGATGATGGCAAAGATCAGATTCTTGCCCGGGAACTTGTGCTTGGCCAGAGGATACGCGGCCATGCCGGCCAGAACCACATGCAGCCCGGTGCCCAGCACGGCGATCATCATCGTGTTGAACAGATATCTCGACAGGGGCACCCACATGTTCGCCAGAATACGGAACATTTCACCATAGTTGTCCATGGTCGGGCGGTTCACGTACAGGGTGGGCGGGAACCGGAAGATTTCATCAATGGGCTTGAGCGACTGGATCACGGTGTAATAAAGCGGGAAGGCCATAAACGCAGCCAGCAGGAAAATACCTGTAAACATGAAGAAACTGCCCACTTTGGAACGGCGGCGCTTCATGCCCACCTTGCCACGTCTGTGAAAAATCTTTCTCAGTTTCGTTGTCAGCTGCATACTTTCACCTCCTTATGAACCGACCTTGCTCAGGATCTTGGTAACCAGCATACGGGACAGCTGCATCAGCAGCACAAGCACCACGCTCATGGCGCAGGCGTAGCCGAACTCATACCGGATGGTGCCGTAGTCCATGATATGCGTAACGATGGTCTCACCTGCGTAATTGGTGGACGGCAGGCCGCACAGCTGGACGGACACATCCGCCACGGTAAAGGCTGAAATAATCTGCATCACCGCGCCGAATACCAGCTGCGGCAGCATGGAAGGCAGCGTGACATACCACAGTTCCTGGAACCGGTTGCGGATGCCGTCGATCATGCCCGCCTCATACAGGGACTTGTCCACGGTCTGCATGCCGGCAATGAAGGAGAGAAAGCTGATACCCATGCTCATCCACAGCTGCACGATGATGATCACCGGCAGGATGGCGGATTCTTCCGTGGTCCAGGCCACAGGCTCGAAAATGATACCCATGGACATGAGGAAGTTGTTGATCAGACCATACTGGTCACCGCTGAGCAGCAGTCTCCATACAGCCCATGACGCGCTGCCCACCACAGCGGGCACATAGAACAGCGTGGTCAGAATGGAGCGCCCGGTGCGGTTCAGATCATTGATGACCCAGGCAATGAAGAAGCACAGGATGTAGCTGACCGGGCCGATAATGACTGCGATCTTGACCATGTTGCTCATGGCGGTCAGAAAAACATTGTCTTCCAGGAACATGCGGATATAGTTGTCCAGGAATACGAACTTCGCCGGGGTCAGCATGTTGTACTCGGTGAAGGAAATCACAATGGCCACGATCACCGGAATCAGGGTGAAAACCGTGAAAAAGAGCAGGTATGGCAGCATCAGCAGATAGCTTTCCCTGCTTCTGCGTATTCTCTGCAGCAGAGAGTTATTCATGATCAGCCCTCCTTTGGGAATGATATCGGACCGGTAAACGGTTTTTTTATTCACTCAGACCCATTTCACGGCGTTTGCGGGCAATTTCCTCATTGGTCGAGCTGGTCCAGTAGAACAGGCTCTCACGCTCATCGCTGCCGGACAGCACCACCGCTCTGAAAGCATTGTCCAGATTTCGCGATACGTAATATCCTCCGGGAATTTCCGGCAGTTCCACCACGTGTTCCCACTGCGCATTCACGGTCTTCTGCTCGTTCAGCGACCAGTTGGACAGCTCAAACGCGCTGATGTTCGCTGAGGTATACCGACCCAGCGTGCCGATGTCCGATTCAATATCCCTGGCATATCTCGTCTGGATATCCGCGCTCATCCACCACTGAAGGAACTGCCAGCTGGCGTCCACATTGCTGCTGGACCTGAGGATCACCGCTGCTGTGCCGTCCGCCGTGGTTGCATGATTGACATTTCCGTCATGCTCCATTCCAGGCAGAAGATACATGCTCCATTTTCCTGCGATCTCCGGCGCGGTGGCCTTCAGACGCGCATACATGTTATAGGAAGTAATGATGACCGGCATTTCCCCTGTACGGAACCGTGTGAAGTCATCCTTGTACAGCGGATAGTCATACTGGGTATAAAAATCCGTCCACGTACGGAAAGCCGAATTGGCCACAGGTTCACTGAGAAGCGTGGCCCGGTAATCATCCGTATAGAACTTCCCGCCCATCTGCAGAAGCAGTGAAGGAAAGAGGCTGGTCATGCCCACACCATTGGAAATGACCGTGCTTCCGCCGAGCTGCATATAGGGCAGGCCGATCTGGAGATTGTTGGACTGGAGAATCGGCGCGATATTCTTCAGATCCTCCCAGGTATTGGGCACTTCCAGCTCCAGGTCACTGAGCACATCGTCGCGGATAAACATCATCAGGAAATCCTGCTGTTCCGCCAGACCGTACACGCCTCCGTTAAAGGCATAGGGATTCTCGGCAGAAGACCGGAGCTGGGCAATGGTTTCCTCATACCCGGGCATTGCGCTCAGATCCTGCAGCGCTTCACGGAAAGCCAGGTTCATGACTTCGCCGCGCCCAGTAAACAGGTTCACATCCGGACCCTGTCCGGCAATGGTGGCTTTCAGCAGTGCGCCGCTGACCAGCTGCAGATTCACGGCAATGCCTGTCTTCGCCGTAAAGTCCTCCTGCACCAGACGGTTGATGGCATACGCCTGATCGCGTCCGGCAGCCAGCCATACGGTGATGGGCTGCTGCTTGGTTTCCTGCTGGTCCGAACTGAATGCGTTGTAGTCCTGTACAAAGGAACCGATAAACGCCCGCAGTTCACGCTTGACGGTATCCAGCAGATTGTCCTCGGTCTTTCCTGGCTTCGCATCCCTGGATGCAAGCACCAGATAGTCGATTTCCAGAGGCTGCTCCTGTACGGAAAGAATCCATTCCGCAAACGAGGAAATATTGGAAGAGAACGTTGTCAGACGTTTCTGGATGGTATAGGGCTCTGCGGCAAAATCCCGGAGCTGATAGGACAGCACCTGAATGATTTCACCGGCCGTGGAGTCTCCACCCAGCATCTCATCCATGGTGGCCTGATATCCGTCCAGAGCGTCCGCAAGCGCGACCAGGCGTCCCTCCAGATTGGGAATCACCCGCTCAAGATAGTAGTCACGGTAGAAATCGGGTTCCGTACCCGTGACCATGATGATCTGACGATAGAGTTCATTCAGGGAGTAGACCGTGTCCTGCATCTGTGAAATGACGGAAGCCATTTCCCCAAGGGTTACCTGCATGCGGAGCACGTGCTCTCCCTTGGTCAGCGCGAACAGGTACGGGTTTCCGCTGTCATCCGCCAGATACTCCATCACCCATTCCGGACGGTAGGCAAAGTGCACTTCCTCCATCTCGGCAAAGGGCACCTGGCCGTCAATCATCACCTGGCGGGCTACGAAGAAGCCCTTCAGCTGATTCTGGTGATACCGCATTCCCAGCTGATACAGTCCATCCTCCGGGGCCTCAATGACCCATTCCACCCACTGCCCCACATGCTTCCATCCGCTGGCACCGATGGTATTCAGACGCATCTGCGTGGGGTGATAAGGCTGGGTGTAGGAAGAGGTACGGTCATACGTGGGATAAATGGCGGAAGCCGACTTGCTGACGGTGTTTTCCGCCTGGATGAGCAGTTCCACACCCGAAACGGCAGACAGATCCGCGTGAGCGGCACTATACCCGGCGTAATCCGGAAGCTGTTCCTCCGCTTTCAGGGCCAGATAATCCAGCACGGCTTCTTCTCTCAGGGCGGTCAGGGAAATCTCATGCTCACCGGCTTCCAGCTCCAGCCGAACCAGACCTTCCACCTTATTGGAATCCGCCAGCAGTGCTTCCGTCCACAGGAACGTTTCCACCTGCTTGGGCCTGAGATCATTGCCCGTCGTTGTGCGTTTGGGCTGGCCTTCATCCGTCCAGATACGGTTCAGGGAAACCACAGCATTGGACGTGCTGTAGGGCTTTCCGTCCACCTGAAGGCTGTATTCCATGTCCACGCCCTTGCCGTTTTCCGTATGGTAGCCAACCCGAAGCGCGTACACAGCAGTCTGCGGGGCGTTGACCACACAGGAAACAGTGCCTCCGGCAGAAAGGCGGACAACATCCTGCCTGCCTTCATAGGAATCCAGACGTTCACAGTTTTCTTCAGAAAGCTGTCCCTGGGCTGCAAACACCAGCTCATCCCCGTCCGGCCGCTGCATGTCCATGGGTGCGAATTGATTCCACGATACCGTCTGGACACCGTTGTTTCCCGCCAGGAAAACGATCCCCGTCAGAATCCCGACACATGCTATCAGGGCAATTGCTATGATCCAGCCTCGCCGCATGTACCTCACCTCCGTGAATAGTCTCATTGGTCCGTTTCTGCAGTTGATTCTGTCCAGAGTCTGATATTGCTGAACCTGGCCGAGCCGTCAGAGACAAACAGGCCGAACCGGAAGCCCTTCCGGTCAAACATCCGTGTTCCCAGGGCCACACGGTCATCCACATACAGAAGAAGAATGCTGTCCTGCACAAATATCCGCACGTGATACTGCCGGCCGCTTTCCCACTCGAAGGGACGCTCCTGTTCCACCTCATAGGGGAACATCTTGCCGCCGTCCTCGTACATCCGGATGCCCGTCTTATACTGGATCCGCTGCCGGTTCGGTTCAAAAACCAGGTAATATCCCAGGGCGAAATCCGGGTCCACCTGCAGAGCCACGCCGAATTCCCGGGGTGCGCCTTCAAAGGAAACATCCATCTCCAGTTTTCCGCACTGCGGAACGTGGTTCATCAGCATGCAGGCATAGGCATCCGGAGTGTCCACGCAGGCACTGTCCGAACCTGTCACCCAGGCCCCGTTCAGAGGAAGAAGCTCCATGGTTTCCGGTCTGGAAAAAGCGTGGTCCACGGCTTCCGGCGGTTTCACCGCCAGTGTTCCGTCACTTTGCTGAACCAGCTCATGCACAATCATGGTGCCGCCCCAGTCCCATGTGTTGTAATCCTTCCCGGGGTACTGTTCCGGATTGAAATGCCACAGGTTTTTCTCACGCTGGGGATTCCATCCGTACATATAATGATGCGTTCCGTCCGTGCCATGCTTGGCCGCATAGAAGCACCGGGTATCAAAGGTATCCATCTTCGGTGTGATCCACGGTCCCCTTGGCGACCTGGCCATGCGGTACACCGTTTCAAAGCGGTCGGTATACACGGAATAGGTCAGATACCACCAGTCTCCCCACTGAAACATGTCCGGACATTCATGGGCGGACTGATTGGTGGCAGGCGCATACAGAGGCGGGCAGATCTCCCAGTGGTGAAGATCCGTGGAGCGGCAGAGACCCACGCATCCCTTGCGCATGGTGCGTCCCTTCTGCTGGGCCGCGGTCAGCATCCACCAGCACTGTTCCTCCTCACTCCAGATCACATGGGGATCCCGCCAGTCGCTCATTTCATAGAGCCGGTCATCCGGCTGAAACGTTTCCTCCGGAAGCTCCGTCCAGTTCCTGAGATCATCACTGACCGCATGGCAGATGTACTGACGCATATACGGGTGGAATGTGAATTTGCAGTAGAACATGTGATATGTCTGATCCACCTTGATCACAGAGCCGGTTCCCCCATGAATTTCCGTGCAGAACGGATCAGAGAAATGCAGCTGATCCCGGGTGGAGATATTGCACCAGCCTTTCCCGAGATAAAACAGCCTGAACACTCCGTCTTCAAAAAAAGGAATAATGTCGCCCATTCTTCCGTCTTCAGGATGGTAAAAAATGCGCACAGCTCCTCACTCCTTCTGCAGGTTCCACTTTTCAGCCTATCCTCAGGGAACAGTTCTGTAATCATTGGTTCTTCAGGAATCAGGGAGATTTTCATGATACGATTCATTCACAACGTCAGCATAAATATATCTTAGGCTCCATAATATGTCAACCGGTTATCATAAATTTTCTTCCAGTCATGTTATGTCTTCGGTATTTTTTATAAAAAGCAAAAATATTATGCAGGGATTTCCAGTTTTATGGAGTATTTATATTTAAATTGTCCCATTTATGCCATAAATCAAAGAAAAACCGCCTGCGTATATAGCAAGCGGTTTCACATGTCTAATTGCTGCAATGGCTTATACTTCCGAAATTTCATGTGACGTGATTTTGTCACATCCCATGACCACGGTTCAGTTCTCTGCTGCTTCTGTCCCCATAAAGGCGTCCAGCTTTCCCGGGCGGTTCAGACAGAAGCCCTGCCAGCCCATCATCAGGGCCGCCTCAATATTGGCGGGATTGTCATCGATAAACATGGTTCTTTCGGGAATCAGATGATAGCTGTCCGTCAGATACCTGTATATCTCAAATCTGGGTTTGAGCATATGAACCTGCGATGAAATCACGGCACCGTCAAACAGCGAGAAAAAGCTGTACTCCCGTCTGTTCCGTTCATAGTGCTCAAAGGGATAATTGCTGAGTATGTACAGCTTTTTCCCATGTTCTTTGCATGCCATTACGGCACGCTTTCCCTCTTCCACCACATATCTGTAGTCCGGCCACCCCGAAATAAACCGCAGGATCGGCTCCTTCAGGGACGGTTCTCCTTCCGTCATGGCCTCTGCGCATTCCTCCATGCCCAGCTCCCCGCTGTCCAGCATATGCCAGTAGGGAGACCGTATGCTCTGCAGCAGCACCCGCTCACGAAGAACCGGATCATCCGGAATCATGGCCCTGAGCACCTCATGCTCGTCCATGGCCACCAGCACATTTCCTATGTCGAACACCACCGCATCGATTTCATTCCAGGGCATGGAAGAATACAGCGTGTCAATCATTCTTCTGGGCATGGAACCTTCCTTCTTTCTTCTGAAAAGCCTGTTTGCGTTCACAACCGGCTTCACTATAGCAATCTCCCGTGTAATATGTCAACTCTTTGATGGAATTTGCAACTTCTGTCCGAAAATGTGACGCGATCTTGTCATATCAGAGCGATCTATGCTATACTTTCGGGGACAGATTCTGTGATTACTTCCGACAAGGAGAATGCGATATATGGCCATCACCATTCAGGATGTTGCGAAAAAAGCAGGTGTATCCGTAACAACGGTTTCACGGACGCTGAACAACCGCGGTTATATTTCACGGGCCACCCGGGAAAAAATCGCAGCCGCCATTCAGGAGCTCAATTATTCTCCCAATCAGCTTGCCCGGAGTCTTTATAATGCAAGGACCCAGACCATCGGGCTAGTGGTTCCCAGCATCTGCCATCCCTTCTTTTCACAGATCACCCAGCTTGTGGAGCACCATCTTTATCACATGAACTATCATGTCCTGCTGTGCACCACCGAAGGAAACCCGGGCCAGGAGAGCCACATTTTTGATATTCTCCGGC
>CACYNZ010000017.1 GCA_902775835.1 uncultured Eubacteriales bacterium
TGATGGCTTCCAGGAACGCGCCGCGGGCGCTCCAGATGGCTTCCTTGCGCTCTTCCGTGTCCGCCAGCAGCACATCCCGGGCACCCATCTCCATGGCCAGGTCCGTGAGCCGGTCCAGGCCCGGCTGCAGGCTTTCCCGGCTGCTGCCGTCCAGGCGCACCAGAAGATATGCCGGCGCGCTGACATCCGGGAACGCCTTGCCGAGATAGGTTTCGGCGCACCCGATCACGTCGCGCTCCATGAACTCCACGGCCGTGGGCTCACAGCCGCAGCTGAGGATCGCGGGCACGGCGCGGATGCAGCGGTGCACTTCGTCAAAGGGCAGGAGCACGGACAGATTGACGGGCGGTTCCGGGATCAGCTTCACGGTCAGCCGTGTGAGCACCGCCAGGGTGCCTTCGGACCCGATCATCAGGTCCAGAAGTGAATAGCCGGAGGAGGTTTTCACATTCTTGCCGCCCAGCTCCATGATCTCGCCGTCCGCCAGCACCACCTGCATGCCCAGCACATAGTCCCGGGTCACGCCGTAGCGCACCGCGCGCATGCCGCCGGCATTGGTCATGGCGTTCCCGCCCATGGTGGCGGTCTTCTCACCGGGATCCGGCGGGTAGAACAGTCCGGTGCCCTCCAGGGACTTGGGGAACTCCAGCAGCAGCACGCCGGGCTCCAGCGTGGCGGTCATGTTTTCCCGGTCCACCTCAAGCACGTGGTTCATTTTCTCCGTGGACAGCACAATCCCGCCGTACAGGGCCACGCATCCGCCGCACAGTCCGGTGCCTGCGCCGCGGGGCGTGACGGGAATAAGATGTTCATTGCAGTAGCGGAGCACCGCGCTCACTTCCTCCGCGCTGAGCACCTGAAGCACCGCTTCGGGCATGTAATGCCCGTACTCGGTCATTTCATCATGATCATAATCGGTGGAAATCTCCTCCCCGGTAAATACGCGGCCGGGCAGAAGGCTCCGGAAAAACGCAAGGTCCGCTTCCTCTACCTTCCGGTAATTCATGCCCTCGCCTCCTTTTCTGCCCTGAGCTGACGGATCATTTCGTCCAGGATCGGATACAGGTCACCCACCACGCCCACATGCGCCACCTTGAAGATGGGGGCGTCCGGGTCCGTGTTCACGCTGAGAATATGTCCGCTGGCCTGCATGCAGCTGGTGAACTGAATGGCCCCGGACACGCCGAAGGTGAGAATGGCATTGGGACGCACGGTGCGCCCGCTCAGGCCGATCTGGCGCTCATTGGTACACCAGCCCTTTTCCACCAGTGGTCTTGTGACCGCCCAGTCCCCGCCCAGAAGCGCGGCCAGTTCCTTGATGCGCTCCAGGTCCGAGCTCTTCTGCAGTCCGCGGCCGCCCACCACCAGAAGATCCGCGTCACAGATGCTGGTGCTCTCCGGCACCTTTTCCACCTTCACCACACGGGCCGGGCTCACCGCGTTCTTCGGCAGCGGGTACGCATGAATCTCGCCCGCCGGCTCAGTGCGCTTTGGCGCGTCAAACACCTGATAGCGCACCGTGGCGAACTGAGGCCGGGAATGCAGCGTCACGATCTGCGCCATGATGTTTCCGCCAAAGGCGGGACGGATCTGCACAAGGTCCGAGCTTTCGCGCAGTTCCAGCCGGGTGCAGTCCGCCGTGAGTCCCGTATGGAACCTGGTGGCCACCCTGGGCGCCAGCGAGCGGCCCAGTGCCGTGGCGCCTACCAGCACCACGCTCTCCCGGCTGCGCCTGATCTCATCCTCCAGGCACGCGGCATATATGTCCGCGCGGAACCCGGACAGGGCTTCATCGTCATAGACGCTCACCGTGTCCACGCCCCAGGAAAGCAGTTCCCTGGCCTGATCCCCGATGCCGCAGCCCAGGATAATGGCGCGCACCTTCCAGCCCATGGGCTGTGCCATTTCCCGTGCCTTGCCGATGAGCTCCAGGCTCACCGGGTGCAGCTTTCCCCCGCTGACCTCGGCGAACACGAGGATATCCTTCCAGGCTGACTTGTCCACGTCCTTTGCCCGGCTTTCCAGCTTCATGATCGCCTGCTCGGGGCAGTTCTTCAGGCAGATCCCGCACACGCGGCAGGCCGCGTTCATGTGCGCCTTGCCGGATACGATCTCTATGGCTCCGAAGGGACATACCTGCGCGCACCGGCCGCAGCCGCTGCATTTTCTTTCCAGAACAGCAATGCTTGCCATATTACACCCCTCCCAGAACCTTCCAGTCCCGCAGCACGTCCATGACGCGCCCGGGCAGGTTTTCGCCGGTGAGCATTTCGCGCTTCACATCATGCTCCGGCGGGAAAATCTTCTCCACGCTGGTGGCACTGCCGCTGAGCCCGTAATGCTCCGCATCCGTGTCCGGGAAATCGTCCAGCGACCGGATCTCCACCGGCCTGTCCCTGGTTTCCCTTGCCCGGATGAGGCTGGGCAGTCTCGGCATGTATATGTCCTTTTCCACCGTCACAAGGCAGGGAAAGGGCATGAACACGGTCTCGATCACGTCCTGGAGCTGCTGCTCCGCCATGACGCCGTCTTCCGTGACCTCCAGGCGCGATACCCAGGCCGCGTGCGGGATATTCAGGTATTCCGCAATGGCCGGGCCCACCTGGGCCGTATCCCCGTCCGTGGTCTGGCGTCCGGCCAGGATCAGGTCAAAATCGCCCAGCGAGCGGATGGCCTGGGACAGGGTATAGCTGGTGGCCAGCACGTCCGCGCCGCCCAGCCGGCGGTCGGAGAACACATAGCCTTCGTCCGCGCCCATCATGTAGGCTTCCCGGATCACGGCAGCTGCCTGGGGCGGGCCCATGGTGCCCACCACCACATGCGCACCCTTTTCCTCGCGCAGCCGCAGCGCGGTTTCCAGCGCGTACAGGTCATACGGGTTCATCTTGCTCTCCACGCCGTTGCGGCGGAGCACGCCGGTTTCCGGGTCCACTTCCACCTTGTTGGTGGCCGGAACCTGCTTGAGACAGACAAAGATTTTAAGCATGTTCTCCCTCCTTCCACGCACCGGAGACAAATACGCTCAGGGCGGCCCAGGTATAGATGGAATAGAAGCGTCCCGCGTCATCCCTTCCGCTGGTCAGGACCTGCATGGCCTCCTCCCGGTTCAGCAGGCGGTAGCCGTCAAAGCATTCGCTGCCCACCGCGCCGGTCTGGTCCAGGGGTCCGTGATCCCCGCGGAGCACGGCCAGCACCAGGCCGTTGCTCTCATCCGTGAGCCCCGGCGAGGAAAACAGGAGCGGCGACAGCACCCGGAGCTCGTCCCCGTCCCGGACTTCCAGCCCGGTTTCCTCGCGCAGCTCGCGCCGGGCGGTTTCCAGCAGCGGTTCCGGCTTTTCCCGGTCTTCCGGATCCATGAGCCCGGCAGGCGGGCTCAGCAGGAACTGGCCCATGGGATACCGGTACTCCTCGGAAAGCAGAAGGCAGGCCCCGCGCGGCGTGTTTTCCAGGATCACCACCAGCGTCACGGCATCCGGGAGCATGTCATGAAACTCCGCGTCGCTTTTCATGAACACGGTGTCTTCCTGCGTGCGCCTTGATGCGCTGTAATAGTGCCGGTCCTGATCATAGTCTATGTCGTACACCCTGAGAAACCTGCAGTCCAGAAGTGTCCGTGTTTTTTCCCTGTGGATATGCGGGCGCTCCATTCCCATCCCCCGTTTCGGTTTCTGTTTTGATTTACGCTTCTTTTTTCTATTCCATTTCCACCCGGAATTTCCTTCCTGTCCGCGCGCACTTCCCGTTTTTCCGGGACACGCGCCGGCCTTATGTGCTATACTTCCCCTGTCCCCGGCTTTCCGGGGACAGAAAGGAACTGATATGCGCTACCGCTGCCTTGTCCTGGATCACGACGATACCCTTGTCAATTCCACTGCCCATGTCCATTACCCGGCGTTTCTGGCCGCCATGGACGCACTCCGGCCCGGCGTCACCATGACACTGGATGAATACTTTGCCATGAACTTTGATCCCGGGTTCATGCCCTATCTGGAAGACACACTGAAGTTCACGGATGAGGAGACCAGCCGGGAGTATGATATCTGGCAGTCCTTTGCCACCACGCGCGTCCCGGAGGCATATCCCGGCATGGACCGCCTGGTCCACCGCCAGAAGCAGGAAGGCGGATATGTCTGCGTCATCTCCCATTCCGTGTCCGCCAATATCCGCAGGGACTACCGCGAAAACGGCCTGCCCGAACCCGACCTGGTGTTCGGCTGGGATCTTCCCAAGGAGAAGCGCAAGCCCTCGCCCTGGGCACTGGAGGAAATCATGCGATCCCTTTCCCTCGCTCCGCAGGATCTTCTGGTGGTGGATGATCTCAAGCCGGGCTATGAGATGGCACGCGCCGGACATGTGGATTTTGCCGCCGCCATGTGGGCGCATCATGTGCCCGGCATCCGTTCCTTCATGAAAGAGCACGCGGATTTCTGCCTGGAAACGCCGGAAGATCTGTACACACTGCAGTTCGCGGACGGCAATATGTGATGCGGAAAAACAGAAATATTACAAAAACATTTCACCCCATCTTCACGTGCCCGTCACAAACGCCGGTTATACTGACATTGTTCCAAGAGCGAACCATAGGAAAGGAAGACAAGATCTTCCATTATCCTTCCTTTATATTCTAACCCGGAGCGATGCCAGCGCTCCGGGTTGTTTCTTTGTTCCGGACCTTTTCCTTCCCGCAGTCCCCTTCCCGGGAAATGCGGAAAACCGCTTCCGGACCGGCGCCTGGCCCCCTGGGCTGAAAAAACGCAGATATTACAGAAATGTTTCACTTTGTGTTCACATACCCGTCACAGACGCGGGCTATACTGTCATTGTTCCAAGAGAGAACCACAGGACGGAAGACGAGTTCTTCCATCATCCTTCCTTTATATTCTAACCCGGAGCGATGCCAGCGCTCCGGGTTGTTTCCTTTTTCGGGCCATTTCCATTCTGCATTCCTGTTGCCACGCGTGTGCTTGTCTGATATAATCCCCTGTACCAGTGCCTCTGCACCGGAAAACTATTTCTGACACAGAAAGGACGGATCCCATGAATAAGACTGAGCTGATTGAGATCGTCTCCAAAAATGCTGAACTGACCAAGAAAGAGTCCGCAGCCGCTGTGGACGCACTTCTGGATGGTATCGTTGAAGGCCTGGTCAAGGACGGAAAGGTCCAGCTGATCGGCTTTGGCTCCTTTGAGGTTCGCACCCGCACTGCCCGCACCGGCCGCAATCCCCGCACCGGCGAGCAGATCAAGATCAAGGCCTCCAAGGCTCCCGCTTTCAAGCCCGGCAAGGACATGAAAGACGCTGTGAACGCCAAGAAATAGAAGTAATCCCAAGTGCCCGCTTCCGGAAAACCGGACGGCACAGAAAAAGCAGGGAATTTGCGTTCCCTGCTTTTTCTGTGCCCTTGATCAGGCGTGAATGCCCGGAATCACGCGATCTCCGTCGAGCACCTGTTTTCCGCGTACAAACTTGGCGCGCAACTTTCCGCGTCCAAGATACATGTATTTTTCCATGCGCACCTCCGGGGCCGCGTCCGGATCCAGCGCCGCATCGTCCAGGACCACGGCATCAAACTCGAAGCCCTCCGCAAACAGGCCGGCGTTTTCGAAATACCCGCCGCCCCGGGTGGCCATATACAGCACGTCCGCAGCCGTCAGCGGCTTCCAGCTGCTGTCCACGCACCGCCAGCGCAGCTTGCTGACCTGGATAGCGCATGTCATGACCTCGAACATGTCCAGGGTATGTCCCCCGGCAATATCCGATCCGAGTCCGATCCGGAATCCCTCCCGCAGGTATCTTGCCGCCGGGGCCATGCCCGCCACCACATTGGAGTTGCTGGTGGGGCAGTGGGCGATCACGACGCCGCGCTTTTTGAGAAGCGCCATTTCCGCTTCGCCGCAGTGGATGCAGTGTGCCATGACCGTGGGACATGTTCCGCCGAACAGGCCCGCCCGGTCATAGGTCTGGGCATAGAATTCCGTATCCGGGCACAGCTCGCTGACCAGCCGGATTTCCTCCAGGGTCTCGGACAGATGGCTCTGCACGCCGGTATGCCAGGCTTCGGCAAGCCGGCCCAGCGCGGACATGTACGTGTCCGACACCGTGGGCGTAAAGCGCGGCGTCACCATCGGACGTATGCCGTCCATGCCCTGGGCGGATCTCAGAAAGCGTTCCGTTTCCCGGATGCCGCTTTCCGTGTCTTCCCGGTAATTGTCCGGGCTCAGGCGGTCCATGCCGACCTTGCCCACATCGCACACGAGCCCTGTGGACTCCAGAATCCGCATGAGCATCAGCGTGGCATCCGTATGAATGGAACCGAACATGACAAAGCGCGTGGACGGGCAGCGGACCAGCTTGTCCGCAAGCCGGAGATAGCTTCTGCACGCATACTCCGGATCCCCGTACCTGCTTTCCTCGGGAAAGGTATACTGCTCCAGCCAGTCCATCAGCGTCAGGTCCATGGCCGTGCCCGCATACGCATGCTGCGGTGCATGCAGATGCAGGTCCGTCATGCCGGGCAGAATCAGGGTCTGGCCGTAATCCAGCATTTCGCCGCTGTCATCCGGCTCATCAAAGATGTCCCTGAAAACGCCCTGTTCCGCAAGCGCCCATCCGCGCCGCACCCGGACTGTACCCGCCTCCGGCGTGTCCAGGAATATGCCGTGCATCCACAGCCGCTTTTTTTCCATGCATTCTCCCCCGCTTTCCGTGCCATGCAGTAACGCGCGGATTATATAGGAATTCCTGCGTTTTGACAAAGCTTTCTGCATCTGCGATAATGCAGCCGAATCTCTTGTACAGAGTGGAAAGGAATCTTCATCATGATTGAGCAGCTGATTTCATATCTGAATGCATCACCCACCGCCTTTCACGCGGTGGCACAGTCGGAAGGCATGCTGGAAGGCTTTACGCGTCTTGAGGAATCCCAGCCCTGGAACCTGGTTCCCGGCAGCCGGTATGTGGTAACCCGGAATCAGTCCAGTCTGATTGCCTTTGTCATGCCTGACGAAAAAGCCCTCGGCTTTCAGGTAGTGGCCAGCCATACGGACTCGCCCATGTTCAAGCTCAAGGAAATGGCCGAGCTCACTTCCCAGGATTATGTGCGTCTGAACACCGAAGGCTACGGCGGCATGATCATTTCCACCTGGCTGGACAGACCCCTGTCCATTGCCGGCCGCGTGTTTGCGCGTCAGGGAAACACCCTTGCCACGCATCTGGTGGACCTGGCCGACCACACCGTGCTCATCCCGAATGTGGCCATTCATATGAACCGCGAACTCAATGACGGTTTCAAATACAAGCCCAATGTGGACCTGCCGCCGCTCTACGGTCTCGGAAACAGCGCCGGCACCTTCCGGAACCTGGTGGCGGACTGCGCCGGCGTCCGGGAAGAGGATATGCTGGGCTGGGACCTGTACCTGTACAACCGCATGCCCGGACAGATCTGGGGCGCCGACAACGCGTTCTTCTCCGCCCCGCGCATTGACAACCTGGAATGCGCATTCTGTTCCGTCCAGGCCCTGAAGGGTGCCAGGGCGTCCCGGCATGTTCAGATGATCGCCCTGTTTGACAATGAGGAAGTGGGCTCCACCACACGCCAGGGCGCCGCGTCCACCTTCCTGAGCGATGTCATGGAACGCATCGGACTGGAATCGGGCATGCAGCGCCTGGACTACCTCCGTGCCCTGCACAATTCCATGATGCTGTCAGCCGACAACGCCCACGCCGTGCACCCGAACCATCCGGAGTTCTCCGACCCGGTGAACCGCGTATTCATGAACAAGGGCATTGTCATCAAGGCCAATGCGAACCAGAAGTACACCTCCGACAGCGTGTCCGCCGGCCTGTTCCGCTCCATGCTCAAGGAAAGCGATGTGCCCTACCAGAGCTATTACAACCGCTCCGACATGCGCGGCGGCTCCACCCTGGGCAATATTTCCGGCACGCAGGTGAGCCTGTGCACGGTGGATATCGGCTGCGCGCAGCTCTCCATGCATTCCTGCTATGAAACCGCCGGCACCCAGGATGCAGAATACATGACCCGCGGCATGCAGGCCTTCCTGGAATCGGATGTGATCGCCTGCGCGGACGGCACCTTTACCCTTGGCTGAAGCGCAGAAACCATACACCGCCTGCAGTAAAGAAGGACTCCGGAACCCTGATGGTTCCGGAGTCCTTCTTTCTTACATGCCGCTGCCCTTCTTGCGGTTGATGCGCTGCACGGGCCTGGGCAGTCCCGTGCGCGTTCCGCCCTGCACATGCCCGTCGCGTCCGATGGTCACCAGACCGCGCCGTGCGCCTTTCACCGCCGCCGTGGCGGCCGCCTTCTGGCGCCGTGCCTCCGACACCGGCTGGCCCTCGCGGTTCACGTTCGTGGGCCGGGGCATACGCGGCCTGGGCGGCGTGGGCGTCTTGTTCTCCAGCGGCCACGCGCTTTCCCTGGGGGAGAGACGGAAGCCGATGAGCTTTTCCACCTGATTGAGCTGCTTCATCTCATCAATGCAGCAGAAGGAGATGGCCGTTCCGTCATGACCCGCGCGCCCGGTGCGCCCGATACGGTGCACATAGGCTTCCGGCTCCATGGGCAGGTCATAATTGATGACATGGGACAGGCCCTCAATGTCCAGGCCGCGGGCCGCAATGTCCGTGGCGATCATGACCCGGCAGTCTCCGCTCTTGAACCGGTTCAGCGCGTTCTGGCGGGCGCCCTGGGTCTTGTCCCCGTGAATGGCCACGGCTTCAATCCCGGCACGCTTCAGGTCGCGCACAATCTTGTCGCAGCCATGCTTGGTCCGGGAGAACACCAGCGCGTTCTCCACCTCCGGCCGCTTCAGGATCTCGGCCAGCAGATATTTCTTGTTGACCTTGTCCACATAGTACATGTACTGCTCCACATGCCGCGCCGCAGAGGACACCGGGTCCACCGCCACGCGCTCCGGATCCCGGAGCAGGTCCATGGCCAGGCTTTCCACTTCCGAGGGCATGGTGGCCGAGAACAGGAGCGTCTGGTGCCTGGCGGGCAGGCAGGGCGTGATCCGGCGCACGTCATGGATGAATCCCATGTCCAGCATCCGGTCCGCCTCGTCCAGCACATAGATTTCCACCCGGTCCAGGCTCACCAGCTTCTGCTGCATCAGATCCCAGAGCCGGCCGGGGCACGCGATCAGGATATCGCATCCCTTTTCCAGCTCCTCCACCTGATGCACCTGGCTCACGCCGCCGTAGACCACCGCGGCGCGCACATGCAGGCCTTTTCCGAAGCCCACAATATTGTCATAGTTCTGCTGGGCCAGTTCCCGGGTAGGCGTGAGAATCAGTGCCCTCGGTCCGCCTGCGGCGCGTTTCTTTTCCAGCAGCTGCAGAATCGGCAGGGCGAAGGCTGCCGTTTTCCCGGTGCCCGTCTGGGCGCAGCCCAGCACATCCCGTCCCTGGAGCACCAGGGGTATCACTTCCGACTGAATCGGCGTCGGCTCCGTATATCCGCTGTCCCGCACATTCCCGAGAAGGGCGGGCATCAGACCCAAATGATCAAATCCCATAATCTGCCTTTCAAAGTCCAAAGAATAATCCCTGTTCTTCCCCCAGGGGAAGCCAGGGACACCGGATTCTAACATACTCCCCGGTGCATTGCAAACGTTTTTCTCTGCGCAGCCAGCCTACGGCATGGACAGAGATTTACATCTGAAAACGCCTGCGCATCTTTTCCCGGAACGCATTTCATGATACCATGCATATGCACTGAATCATACTGCATACATACAGGACCTGCCCTCACAAGGAGCTGCACGTTCATGAAACGCGTTTTTTTCTGTCTTCTGATCATGCTCTGCCTGTTTTTCGCATTCCCCGCCGCAGAGGGCGAAAGCGAAGCACCCAGGCACCTCACACTGATGATCTACATGTGCGGAACCAACCTGGAAAGTCAGTACGGTTCGGCTTCCGATGACATTCTGGAAATGCTGGAAGCCGGCGCCGACACCAGCCAGGTGAGCATCGTGCTCATGACCGGCGGTTCGCGTTCCTGGGAGCTGGGCATGGACCCGGAGAGCATCACCATCAGCGAGATCATCCGCTCCGGTCAGCTGCGCACCCTGGTATCGGACACGCCCATGAACATGGGAAGTCCTGAAACGCTGAGCTATTTCATCGACTACTGCATGACCTCGCGTCCCGCGGAGCAGTACGCGCTTCTGCTCTGGGACCACGGGGCCGGTCCGCTGGGCGGCATATGCATGGACGAGCTGAACGGCTATGACCGTCTGTCCATGCCGGAACTGACCCAGGCGCTCACGGACGCGCTGCATGGAGAGAAGCTCTCCTGGATCGGGTTTGACGCCTGTCTCATGAGCACGGCGGAGGTCGCCTGTGCTGTGGCCCCGTTTGCCCGGTATATGGTGGCTTCCCAGGAAACCGAGCCCGCGGCCGGATGGAACTATGCCTTTCTGAAAGGCCTTGAACAGGACAGGGACGGCGCGGACACAGGCTGCCGTATTGTGGACGCCTATTTCACCGGAGCCAATGAAGGCCAGCGCGGACTGACCCTTTCCTGCCTGAGACTGGAAGGGGCGGAGCAGGTGGCCTCCGCGCTCACTGATTTCTTCGCGCCGCTGGGCCGGGAAATGGATGAGGATCTGTTCATCAAGCTTTCCTCCCTTCGCTCTTCGTCCACGGACTTCGGGGAAGTAGTGCGCAGTCTCGGGAACGGGTATGACCTGGTGGACCTGGGCAATCTGATTGACAACTGTTCGGACCTTGGAAACACGATCCCGCTTTCCAGTGCGCTGAGTACGGCTGTCCTCTACAGCCGCGCCAGCGAGGAAGGGGCCAGCGGACTTTCCGTCTATCATCCCCTGCACAATAAGAAGGAATACACGGAGCAGTGGAAAGACGGGTATTCGGATCTTGAGTTCAGTCCCGGGTATCAGCGGTACCTCAACGCCTTCGGTACGCTGCTCACCGGCGGGACCCTGGCGGACTGGACACAGATCCGTCTTCTGGATGACGGGTTCGGCCCGGCGCGCGAGAATCTGTTCAGCATGCAGCTCCAGCCGGACCAGCTCCTGAACTTTGCCTCCGCACAGCTCATTGTCATGGGCAGCGTGAACTCCTACTCGGACAGCTATGAGCTCCAGCTCTCCGGGACCGGCGCTCCGGAGCGCGGCAGCAGCAGCTTTTATCCGGTCTGGACCAGTGAGGGAACGCCGGACGCGGACGGAAAGCTGTCCTTTGCCTACACCGGGCGCAGTCTCTATCTCACGGATGACCATGGTCAGGCCATTGCCGGACCCATCGGCTACCGGCTCTCGGATGACGGGCGGCAGTACTATATCGTCATGGAATTTTCGGACCTCAGCGGCGCGGAAAAGCCGGCACCCGATGCCAGGGTGCTTTTCACCTGTGAGCCGGATGAGCAGGGGAACCTGAACATTGTCAATACCGAGGTCTATGACAGCGTTTCCGGCACATTTACACGGCGTATTGCCTTCCGCCAGGAAGACTATACTGACATGTCCGTGGACCGCCTGGCGCGCCGCCTCCCGGAGGGCGGAAAGACCCTGCCCGGCATGGAAGACTGGAAGGAAACGTATTATGACTCCATTGAGATCTCCCTTCCGCTTTCCTGGCATCTGCGCTTCTTTGACGAACAGCTCAGCGGCGTGCCGCTCTTTGCCACCGTTCAGATCACGGACGTTCAGCAGAACAGCTACTGCACGCCTCTGATCCGGGTGGAGAACCCGAATCTCATGGACATCGGGCTCACCCCGCGCAAAACCGAGAGCGTGGACTATGACCTCACCGTCTATGCAGTCATGGATACCTCCCAGATCAGCCCCGGACTGAGCATCGGTCTGGAAGTCACCAACCGCTCCCTGCTGCCCACGACCTATGATTTTGATCACTTCATCATCAACGGTACGCGCACCGTCCACTCGGATCAGAGCACGGACCCCTATATCTACAACCTCGGGCCCGGGGAAACAGGCTATACCGTCTGCCACATTCCCCTGTCCGCTCTAAGCGCGATTCCGGAAATCACGCTTCTCACGTTTGAGACGGAGGCGGTTCCGAACCTGGACTACAGCAATGCCTTTACCCGGACCTTCCAGGCAGAGCTTACGGGCGGCGTCACCGGACTTGACCAGAGCTCCGGCTTTCCCGTGCTCGCGCGCTGGGAAAAGGAAGGTCTTTCCTTTGAGCTACTGCAGCTGGAAAAAAACCACCGCAGCGGTCTGACCGGTCTTCTGCACATCGTCAATGACACGGATGAAGCATACCTGCGCTACGGGAACGCGGTGCTCAATGGCCTGATTCAGACGGAGGACCAGCTGCGCCTGGAAGCAGAAGCGCATACGGACACCTACTGCCGGTTCGAACTGAACAACCGGGCGCTTCTTTCCTATTTCATGGACGTAAAGGGCACAGAAAACCGGCAGTATCTCGGGGTCTATCACCTCTTTGAGCAGTACGGCATTCAGTCCATTGAACGTCTGAGCCTGGTGCTCAGTCTCTCATCTCACCACGAAACCGTCGTCTTTGAACCCGCCTCCCCGATTCCCTTTGATACCGGGGAGCAGTCCTATGCCGCACTCACACGGGATGATGCGCACCTGCTCCTGGATGATGACATCCAGGTCTGGGTGCATCAGCTTCTGGTGGGCAGCAACGGTGTCGGCATGATTCTTACCCTGCACAATCAGACCGACCGTGATCTTTCCTTCGAAATCTGCCACCAGCAGGTAAACGGGCATTCGATGCTCCTCGGCGGCAGGGACAGCTTCGGGCTCGGCGCACACGCGTCCCTGGTCACCAGCACCTTCATTGCCGTCTCAAGCGATGATAAAAATATCCCTGTCTCGGATATCAGCCTGGCCTTCCGGTACAATGATTTCACGTCCGCCCGCGCGCATATCCGTCCGCATGCCCCGGCAGATCTCGGCGTAAGCGGCGGCATCTATCTCTCCCCGGATGCGTTTGACATCGAGCCGGTCAGCCACGGCGTCAGCGGCAGCATTCAGGTGAGCCCGGATCCGCTGGAAACTGCCGGCAGCACGCTTGCCCTGGACCTTGCCGTCTCCAATCGGAGCGACTACTACATGGCTCCGGAGGATTTCACCTTTGACACCACGAAAATCCATCTGAACTTCCGCATACAGAACCTGTCCGAACAGGTGCGGAGGTATCGTCTGACCCGGTTCATCATCAATGATATCCGGATGGTTTCCGGCCTCAGTTTCACCATGGATGTGCAGCCCGGGGAAGAGGCTGAAGATGAAATGGAACTCACACTCCGGGAACTGGCCAACCTGGAGGAAATCTTTTCCGTGTCAGCCACGCTGGACGTGGAAAACCGGAGTGATCCGAGCTCGGAACACCAGTTTTTCCCGGTGCGCTGGGAGCTGAGCGGCTGCAGTATTGCCGGCAATGTGCCGCACTATGATGACACCCTGGCGGAAAACACCCATGACGGACTCACCTTCCGTCTGGTCTCCATGTACACCGACTCAGACGGGAGCATCGATGGCGTCATCCATGTCCGGAATGACTCCGACGAGGCAAAGGTCCAGGACAGTGCCGAGATCCTCATGAATGATGTATGGACGCTCGGATACGTCTATTTCAGCAATTCCTTTCTCGACAAGGAAATACTGCCGCACACCGAACGCTACGTTCCCTTCTCCTATTCCAACAGTGCTCAACTAACCTTCAGGGGCATTCAGCTGTATGGGAAGGACTACAGGGAAAGCCTCTATCCCGGCACTGCGCTTCAGAGTCTCGGCATCCACAGCGTCCAGACCATGACCCTGCTCCTGGACAGCAATAAATACAAAGGCACGCTGGGCACGGCACTTCCCCTCCGGCTCCGGACGCCCTTTGTCCCTGAAGAAGCCCCGGAAGCCCACGCGGCCAATCTGCAGCAGGCCGTCACGCTGCTGGATGGTGAGGTGAGCCTCAGCGCCTCCATCCTGATGAGCGCGGACAACGGTGTCATCTTTTCCTGCATGCTCCGGAATGACACCGATGATTATCAGGTCTTCACGCTCACCGAGCCCTGTCTCGGCTCAGTCCCGGTCATGTTCAGCCAGTATTCCGAGAAGGAAATATGTGGGCTTGCGCCGCATTCCCGCTCGCTCACAACACTTTCTGTCATATACCCGGAAGGCACGGAAATCCCTGAAATCATGGGACCGCTTTCCTGCCATATGAGCATTGGCGGCACGGACGCCGGCACCTTCACCCTGTACGCCGACCTGCCGCTGGTCCCCGGAAGCGGAACGGTCATGGATGCCCCGCATCTGCGCACAGAAAGCGCGGACACATCCTTCCTCCCTGAGGCCGCTGCCTGCTTTGCCCTTGTCAACACGCAGACAGGTGCATTGACTGAATATGAGCATGCCCCGGATGCTTCGGTCGTTCCCGGGGAAAACGAAGTTTTCGCCATTGCCCTGAAACTCCGGAATCCCTTCTCCCAGGATCTGTCGCCCCAGGTTTCCGCCCTGATCCGCGGCAGATTCTATACCTGGCCGCTCTACAGTATCCGCGCCGGGTCCGCATTCTACTATTACTGCATTGACGCCTATGAGGGCAGCGGCCTGTATGAGTGCGTGATCTTTGCGGACGGTCAGGAACTGTTCCGGGACAGCATTTACTGAGAACTTTTCCCATCACACAAATGCCCCGGCCTGCAGTCAGACCGGGGCTTCTGCATTCATTCCGTTCCTCATGCGTCCGGGCGCAGACGCGGCCAGCGCATCCAGCGCACCTGCCTGTCGGCGGACGCGTCATAGGCCTGAAGACGGTAATCCTCCAGAAGGAAGTAGGCTGTCATATCATTGTCGGGGTTTCTCTCCGTGTACGGCGCCGCCCCGCGGTCAGCCATCACCGATACGATCACGCCGCCGTCCGGCGGATACACGTACCAGTCGTACATATCCTCAATGAACGCCTCGTAGCGGATATAGTAATCGCTGCTCACCGTGCAGTGGATGATCAGCGGGGCGTCCAGCCAGGCCGTCAGTGCCTCCGAAACCTGATCTTCCTGATACCCGTACTGCCTCAGCGTTCCGATATACATGGCAATATGATAGGAACCTGGCTTATGCTCCACCGCCAGCAGATCACCGGGCTGGAGCAGGGCAGTGAGGGCAGCGCCCTGCGCGCTGTCCGTTCCCTCAATATCCATGCCTGCGCTTTCCGGTTCGGCCAGTGCCTGGCTTATGGACTTCAGTTGCCGGTATCCATGGGTGTACAGAAGCCACTGAATGAACCCGCTGCAGTCAAACCCGTACAGATAGGAACGCCCCTTGACGTAATATCCCGGGGACGGCTGCAGGCACTGCATGACGTCCAGAAGCTTCCGCTCGGACTTGCCGCCCCAGAAATACGGGCAGCCCAGATCAAACCGGGCCTGCACATCCCGGCCCGTGGTCATATTGTAATGCTCCAGGATCGGATTTCCCTTCTCCAGCATGGACAGGGCAGACTCCAGCATGGCCTGGGATGCGGACGTTTCCGCCGTTCCAGCCCCGGATACGCAGATACATATCCATACTGCCAGCATGATTCCCGCAAGATACCGCATGCCCTTCCCCCTTTTGTCTTTTTTCTCTCTGCCTCGTATTATACGCCCGGACCCGGTCTGTGGGAACCCGGACGGTTGCGTCACCGGCCCCTTCTGTCTTACAATGCATGAAAGATCCTGTTTTTCCATCACTGACTCCGGGAAGGAAGTATGCCAGTATGCGCAAGCTCCTGTTCTCTCTCCTGGTTCTCGCCTCGGTCTGTCTTGTGCTCTGCGCCTCGGCCGACGCGCCCCGCGTATACCTTGACAGGACCTCCATTCAGGTCGCAAGGGGCGGCTATGGCTGGATCCGTTCCCAGCTTCAGTATCTGCCGGACAACGTGCATATCACAGGCATGCGCTGGGAAAGCTCCAATGAAAGCATTGTAAGCATCAACCAGGAGGCCAAGTATATCGCCCATGAAAAGGGCGAGGCGCAGCTCATCCGACGCATCACCACCAGTGACGGCAGGGAATACATCGGCATCTGCCAGGTCCGGGTCGTCATTCCCGTGGAGAATATCCTGCCGGAAAATACTGAAATGGTGGTGCTCGCCGGCAGCACCGTGCCGCTTCCGGAAATCCGGGTTCTGCCCGAGGAAGCGGATAACCGATCCTGTACCTGGACCAGCAGCCATCCGGAAACAGTTTCCATAGACCAGGGCATGCTGACAGCGCATGCCGCCGGAACCGTGACACTGACTGCCACCAGTGACGAGCGCATGGACGGACGCCGGATCCGCTCCTGCACGGTGCGTGTCCAGGTCATTCCCGCCGTGGAGTACGCGGTCTTTCAGGGATACGGCGGCCTTCTCCGCCTGGAGGCCGGGTTTTCGGAAACGCTCCGGCTCGCCGTACGCCCCGAAGGCATTCCCCTGAGCGCCCTGCATTTCACGTCCTCCGCTGAGGACATTGTCTCCGTCTCCGACACAGGCGTGGTCCGGGGACTGAACCCGGGCCAGGCTGTGATCCGTGTATGGACGGACCAGACGCGCAGCGGTGAGCGTCTGGAGGACGAGATCCAGGTGAATGTCTTTCGGAAGATCGAGAAGATTTCGCTCTCTCCCCGCACCCTTGCCGCCTTCCGCGGCCAGACCGTTTCCCTTTCTCCCCTCATCCTGCCCGAAGGCGCGGACACGTCCACACTTTCCCTGGAATGGACCAGCGGGAATCCATACGCGGCTGAGCTGAGCGCGCAGGACCTGAGCGCGTCCGTGCGCTGCTGTCAGGTAGGCCAGAGCACCATTTCCGTGCGCGCCCTGGATGGCAGCGGCAAGGCCGCGTCCCTGCGCCTGTGCGTGGAACCGGAGGTTCCCGTCACGCTGCGTGAAGTGACTGAGACCCCCGGAACCATGACCGGGCTTTCCCTGCGCTTCAAGAGCCGGATGCGGGAGACCTGGATCCGGCAGATCCGCATGCGCTGCACGTTCATGGATGCGCAGGGAACCGCGCTTTCCACCATTGAAAACACATTTCCCTATGAAATCCGGCCCACGCGCTTTGTGACCTATCCCCTGTCCTTTGACTCAGTCCCGGATCATGCCGCGGCCCTGTCGCTTGAAATCACCGGCATTGTATACGACGGCGGTGTGTATGAGATGCCGGAAAACAGGCGGACTGCCGTGATCCATCCACTGAACTGACAAATAGCGAAACCTTCATCCGCACCTGACAGGGCCGGCATCCGCCGGCCTTTTTCCATGGCGCTTACCTGTTCATCGCCGCCTGCCTCGCCTGCCACTCGGCCCCGGCCATTTCCATGATCTCATCCGCATGCGCGCTGAAAACCTTCCTGTACGCATCACACCAGGCATTGACATGCGCCGGCGGAGTACCAGTCCAGTCCCTGGGACATCCGCCGCGGCACAGCACCCAGTACCGGCAGGTCCGGCACGCACCCGGCTTGATCTGCGCGCGCTCCACAAAGTCGCGCATGGGCCGTTTTCCGGGAAGCCCCGCCAGCGAGCGCTCCCCGATCCTGCCCATGTACCACTGGTCCAGCGCATAGAAATCACAGGGGTACAGGCTGCCGTCCGCCTCCACCACAAAGTAGCTTCCGCAGGCCCCGCAGGCGGCGCACGCGCTTGGCGGCTGGTTCATGGCCAGGTGCACCCAGTCCTCGAACATGCGCACGGACACATACTCCCCGCGCTTCCAGTCCTGCCACCAGCACACAAAGGTGTCCGACAGAAACCGGCCGTAGTCCTCCGCCGTCAGCGACCAGGGCATGCTTCCCCGCTCTTCTTCCAGCGGGTCCAGGCATGGAATGAACTGAATATAGCGTGTTCCCAGCGTTTTCAGGGATTCATAGACCTCCCGGCCCATGCCCGCGGTTTCCCGGTGCACCACGCACAGGAGATTCACATCCACGCCGCGGCGGATCAGCATGCGCACATGCTCCGTGACCCGCGCATACGTGCCATTCCCCCCGGCGTCCGGGCGGTACCGGTCATGCAGCTGACCGGGGCCGTCCACGGAAACGCCGGTCAGCACATGCTCCCTTGCCAGAAACTCCGCCCATTCCGGCGTCAGCGCATATCCGTTGGTCTGCATGGCCAGATGCAGACGGATGCCGCGCCTGCGCAGGGGTTCACACGCCCGGACAAAGCTTTCATAGAACTCCAGCGGCTGCAGCGTGGGCTCACCGCCCTGAAACGCAAACCCGGCATCCCCGCCGTCGTCCAGCACCCGGCCCGCGGCTTCCACAAGGCGCTGTACGGTTTCCCCGGTCATGCACACTTCCTCCCTCGGCCTGCGGTGCTGTTCCGCATCCGCATAAAAGCAGTACCTGCAGCGCATGTTGCACAGACTGGAGGCCGGCTTGATCAGGAAATTCACCTGCTTCATGCCTTCACCTCCCCGGGCTCAAGGATCCGGCAGGGCGGTTCATGCGCCTTCTGCATATGCGCAAGCAGCAGACTGCGCATCTGCGCGCGGACCTGCGCATACTCCGGGCTCCGGACAAGGTTCACGCGCTCCGCCGGATCCCTGGTGAGATCGTAGAGCTTGTCTTCCACATACACATCCGAAAACACGTCACTTTCCCGGAATACCGGTGCGGTCACCGAATACTTGTAATCAGCCGTGCGCACACAGCGTCCGGTCTCCGCCTCGCTGATCTGGGCGAACACGGATGCAGGCCAGTCCGGCTCCAGGCCCTGAACCAGCCGCGCCAGGGACCTGCCCTGGAACGCTTCCGGAATCTCCTGTCCGGCCAGATCCAGCACAGTGGCCGGCACGTCCATGAGGCTCACCAGTTCCTTCACCCGGCCCCGGCCCATGAACGGACCGCCCCAGGCGATCAGAGGCACATGCAGGCAGCTGTCCTCGCAGCAGCGCTTGTATTCACTGTTCCTAGTGCGGAAATGACTGCCGTGGTCCGAGGCATAGAGGAATACGGTATTCTCCTTCAGCCCGGTGCTTTCCAGCGTATCCATGAGCCTGCCCACGTTCGCATCCAGCAGATGACACTGACCCAGATAATCCGGATAATTGTCGCGCCAGTCACCGCCGGTGCCCGCCAGGTCCGGGGGCACTTCATAGTCCGCAAACCTTTTGCGGCTCCCGTCCGGGCCTTCATACCGCCCGTGATCATTCTGATGATGCGGGTCCAGCTGGGACACGAACAGGAAGAAGGGTTTTTCCCGGTTCCCCTGCGCGTACCTGTGCAGGTAATCCACCGCATAGGCATTGATGCAGTCAATACGGTGCCCCACAAAATCATGGCGCTGCATGCTACTGTCAAACACGTATCCGTTGTACCCGTGGGAAGTGAACTCCAGGGTATCGGACGCCATCCAGTACTGATATCCGCCGCGGCGCCTCTCCGGGACCGCGGAGGTGGTATAGTCATGCTCCGGATCACTGGCCAGGTGCCATTTCCCGATATAGGCGGTCTCATACCCGGCACGTCCAAGACGCCGTGCCAGGGTATCGGTATGCTCCGGAAGCGCCACACCATTGATATGACAGCCCGTCTCCGTTGCGTACATGCCGGACTGCAGGCAGGCCCTGGCAGGCCCGCACACAGGCTGGCACGTAAAGGCCTGCTCAAACAGCGTGCCTTCCCCGGCCAGTGCATCCAGGCAGGGCGTCACGGGCAGTTTCTGTCCATAGCAGCCCATAGTGTCCCATCTCTGCTGATCCGAAAAATAGAAAACAATATTCAGGGCCATGTTCATGCCTCCCGGAGTCGCTTTTCTCTGGATGTGTTCTTTCCCGGTCCGCCGCTTTCCTGCAGGCACAGAAAAAAGCATGCATTGCATGCTTTCCTCTGTGCCCTTTTCAGGCCTCATATAATGCGGCGAACTCTTCCAGATACTGCCGGACAGCAATATGCTGGGGACAGATTTTTTCGCAGCGCCCACACTTCACGCACTCGCTTGCCTTGCCATGGTTCATGGAAAAGCGCTGATAGTACATATTCGTTTTCGCGCCGGTCACGGCATGCAGGTTCAGAAGCCCGAAGTACTCGGGAATACTGATGTTCTTCGGGCACTCCTCCATGCAGTAGCGGCAGGACGTGCAGGGAACGCGGATGGTGCTGTTGAGAATCCCGGTGATCGTTTCCACCAGCTGCTTTTCCGCGTCGGTGAGCGGTTCAAAGTTCTGCATGTACCGGGTGTTGTCATCCAGCTGTTCAAGGCTGCTCATGCCGCTGAGCACCACGGACACGTGCTCCAGGGAAGCGGCGTACCGGATGGCCAGGGACGCGGGCGACGGGCGCTCCGCCTCCGGACGGTCAGCATAGAATGCCTGGAACGCCTGCATGGCCGCCTCCGGGAGCCTTGCCAGCGTGCCGCCCTTGACGGGTTCCATGACCACGACCTTTTTCCCGTGCCGCACAGCGGTCTCATAGCACAGGCCGGACTGGGCCACGGCACTGTTCCAGTCCAGGTAATTGATCTGCAGCTGCACGAAGTCGACTTCCGGATGATCCGTCAGAATCCGGTCCAGGGTCTGCGCATCGTCATGGAAGGAAAAGCCGAACTGCCGGATCCGTCCCTGTTCCTTCATGCGGCTGAGGAAGTCGAAGGCACCGAACTTTTCCGTGTTCACGTACCGGTCCCGGCCCAGATTGTGCAGAAGATACCGGTCAAAGTAATCCACACCGCAGCGCTCAAGCTGTTCCTCAAAGAAGCGCGGATAATCCGCCGCTTCCCTGACCCGGAGAATCGGGAGCTTGTCCGCCAGCAGGAAGGACTCCCGGGGA